>NZ_JAAGPE010000017.1:0-73211 GCF_017104605.1 Burkholderia sp. Ac-20384
GCCGCGCTGTACCCGTCGATCAGCATCGGCGCGTCGGCGGGCTCGGTCGGGGTCGCCGCCGACCTGTTCTCGTCCACGACGAATCGCTGGTCGTTCGGCCCGCTGATCAGCTGGTCGTTCCCCGTCAACGGCCAGCGTGCACGCGTGCGCGAGGCCGAAGCCGCAACGGGCGGCGCGCTCGCGCACTTCGACGGGGTCGTGCTGAACGCGCTGCGCGAGACGCAGTCGAGCCTCGCGACCTATGCGGCTGACGTGCAGCGCACGGAAGCGCTGCGCACGGCGTATGAATCGGCACGCAATTCCGCCGACGAAACGCATCGTCTCTATCTGGCCGGCCGCGAATCGTTCATCTCCGATCTCGATGCGACACGCACGCTGACGAGCGTGCAGGCGCAAGTGGCGGCAGCCGAAGGCCAGGTCGCGACCGACCAGGTGCGGCTCTTCCTCGCGCTCGGCGGCGGCTGGGATGACGATGCAGCATCCGACGCGGCGAAACAGACGTCGAAGCCAACGCCGGCAAGCAGTGCGTCGGCAGCCTCGGCCGCCGTCACCGCAGCCGAGTAACCCGCCGACGAAGACCTAGAAGCGCGTCTGCACCCCGACACGCGCCAGTAGCTGATTCGGGCCGCTGGCGGTGCCGTTCGGGTCGATGATGCCGCTGACGAGTGCCTGCGCGTTGGCATTCGCGCGCTGGTACACGGCGACCGCATACACGGTGGTCCGCTTGGACAGAAAGTAGTCCACCGACGCGCTCAGCTGGTGCGCGTGATTGTTCTCCAGATACGCGTTGCCCTTCATGTACATGTAGCTCGCACCGAGCTGCAGCGCGGGTGTGACGAGGAACGTCGCCCCCAGTTCGCCCTGCGCGATCGCGCCGCCGTTCGCGCCGTTTCGCACGGTCGTGATGAGTGCGCTCGTCGAAAGGCGGCCGAAATCGTAGCGCGCGCCGACGCCCCAGTTACGGATGCCGACCTGCGGCCCGCCCGGCTGCAAGTACTTGACCTCGGTGAACGCGGCAGCGGCGCCAAACGCGCCGTGGTCGTAGTTCAGGCCGGCGCTGACGCTGTTTCCGCTTCCGATCGATCCGGGCACACCGCCGAATCCATACATCGCCCCCATTCGGAAACCGTAAATGGAAGGCGACTGATACTTGACCGAGTTCGCGACCGTCTGGCCGGACATCCGGTCCCAGTCGAACTGCGCCGCATACGGCGGGTTGTACGGCAGCGCGATTTTCTGGAACGGGCCCGCGCGAAAGTCGTACAGGCCACCGACCGCAAACGCCGCATCGGTACGACCGAAGAACAGCGAGTCGATCATGAAGTCGTACTGGTTACCGAACTTGATCGACCCGAACCGGTTGTCGGTCAACCCGACCCATGCGTTGCGCCCGAACAGGCCTTTTCCGGGCGGCTGGATCGCCCCCGTTCCGACCGCAATCTGGCTGACGAGATCGAAGACCGCGTGCGTGCCGCCACCGAGATCCTCGTCGCCCCTGATACCCAGCAAATTGGGCGCCATGATGCCGTCGTCGAACTTCAGGGTGCCGTGCCCGCCCGAATTGCTGATGTAGGTGATGCCCGCATCCAGAAAACCATACAGCGTGACGCTGCTACCCGTTCCCGCCTGCGCGTCATGCACGCATGCCGAAGCGCCCAGTGCGATTCCCAGCCAGACCACATTTTTCATTGCTCGTCTCCATTGACCTGATTTCCAGTTTATTTAGTTATATTGATTATTATTTTCGTGTTGCCACATCGAATCGATGCGTGCCGGCTGGCGTAAAACGAATCCCGCCGGTGCCGGCGGTGCCTGTCCTGCACGGACAGGCACGACTGCCTTGCGATCGAACCGCTACCGCGCGGTGGAGCGCGTATTGAGAAGATCCAGCGCGACGTCGACGATCATGTCCTCCTGCCCGCCGACCATCCGGCGCTTGCCGAGCTCGACGAGAATATCGACCGCCTTCAGCCCGTACTTCCGCGCCGCCGCTTCCGAGTGGCGAAGGAAGCTCGAATAGACACCGGCATAGCCGAGCGCCAGCGTCTCGCGATCCACCCGAACCGGCCGATCCTGCAACGGACGCACGATGTCGTCGGCCGCATCCATCAGCAGGCGAAGATCCGTGCCGTGATGCCAGCCCAGGCGCTCGGCTGCCGCGACGAACACTTCGAGCGGCGCATTGCCGGCACCTGCCCCCATGCCGGCAAGACTCGCGTCGATCCGGTCGCAGCCTTCCTCGACGGCGACGATCGAGTTCGCGACGCCGAGGCTCAGGTTGTGGTGCGCATGCATGCCCGTCTGCGTGTCGGGGTTCAGCACGGCCTTGATCGCGCGAAAGCGGTCGCGCACGTCGTTCATGTTCATCGCGCCGCCGGAATCGACCACGTAGATGCAGGTCGCGCCGTAGCTTTCCATTTTCTTCGCCTCGACGGCCAGCCGGTCCGGCGTCGTCATGTGGCTCATCATCAGGAAGCCGACCGTGTCCATGCCGAGTGCGCGCGCATGCTCGATATGCTGCTTCGAGATATCGGCCTCGGTGCAGTGCGTCGCGACACGCACGACGCGCGCGCCCGCATCGTATGCCGCTTTCAGGTCGTGGATCGTGCCGATGCCCGGAATCAGCAGCGTCGCGATCTTCGCGTGCGTGACGACGTCCGCCGCGGCCGCGATCCATTCGGGATCGCCATGCGCACCGAACCCGTAGTTGAAGCTCGATCCTTGCAGGCCGTCGCCGTGCGCGACCTCGATGCTGTCGACCTTCGCGGCATCGAGCGCACGGGCGATCGCCTGCACGTCATCGATCGAATACCGATGCCGGATCGCATGCATGCCGTCGCGCAACGTGACGTCGGAGATAGTGAGTTTCTTGCTCATGATGAAGGCCCCGTTACGCGCTCGCGCGCTGCAGCGACTGCGCCATGCGCTCGGCGGTCGCGAGCGCGGCGGACGTCATGATGTCGAGATTGCCCGCATACGGCGGCAGGTAATGCGCGGCGCCCTCGACCTCGATGAAGATCGAGGTCTTCAGCCCGCTCATGCGGCCGAGGCCCGGGATATTCAGCGGTGCGGATTCCGGGATCACGTCGAACTGCACCGCCTGCTTCAGTCGATAACCCGGCACGTACGCCTGTACCGCGCGCGCCATCTCGTCCACCGACGCCGCGATCCGCGCTTCGTCGGCCAACGCCGACAGCACGTAGACGGTGTCGCGCATCATCACCGGCGGCTCGGCCGGATTCAGGATGATGATGGCCTTGCCGTGCGCCGCGCCGCCCACAGCTTCGATCGCCTTCGACGTCGTCTCGGTGAATTCGTCGATGTTCGCGCGCGTGCCGGGCCCGGCCGACTTGCTGCTGATCGACGCGATGATCTCCGCGTAGTGCGCTTTCGCGACGCGGGAGACGGCCGCGACCATCGGAATCGTCGCCTGGCCGCCGCACGTGACCATGTTCACGTTCGGTGCGTCGAGATGCGCGTCGAGATTGACGACCGGCACACAGTACGGGCCGATCGCCGCGGGTGTCAGGTCGATGCAACGAATGCCGGGCTTAAGCGCGCGCAGGAATGCGTCGTTCTTCACGTGCGCGCCGGCCGACGTCGCATCGAATACGAAGTCGATGTCGTCGAACACCGGCAATCGCGCCAGGCCATCGACGCCTTCGTGCGTCGTCGCGACGCCCAGGCGCGCCGCGCGCGCCAGGCCATCGGACGCCGGGTCGATGCCGACCATCGCGGCAACGTCGAGATGCCGCGCGTGCCGCATGATCTTGATCATCAGGTCGGTGCCGATGTTGCCCGAGCCGATGATCGCGGCCTTGAGTTTAGGATGGCTCATGAAAGTCCTCAATCGATGAAAGTCGCGCGCACGCCGCCAAGGCCGGCAACATCCGCGACGAACGTGCCGGCCGCTCGCACGGCGACCATCGGCCCGAGCGCGCCGGTCAGGATCAGGTCGCCCGCGCGCAGCGGCGTGCCGAGCCGCACCATCCGGTCAGCGAGCCACGCGGCCGCGTTCAGCGGATTGCCGAGGCAGGCGGCGCCGTTGCCGCGCGACAGCACGTCGCCGTCCGACATCAGCGTCATCTCGCAGCCGGCGAGATCGACGTCCTTCAGCAGCACGGGCCGGCTGCCGAGCACGAAGCGTGCGCTCGACGCGTTGTCCGCTACGGTGTCGACGAAACGGATGTCCCAGTCGGCGATCCGGCTGTCGACGATCTCGATCGCCGCAAGCGCATACGCGCAAGCACGCTGCAGGTCGGCGAACGTGTGCTTCTCGTGCACGAGGTCATGCTCGAGCACGAGTGCGATCTCCGCTTCGACCTTCGGCTGGATCAGCTGCGCCAATCGCATCGGCTCGGCATCGCCGGCCGCCATCGACGCGAACAGCGTGCCGAAATCGGGCTGGTCGACGCCGAGCTGCCGCTGCACCGCGAGTGACGTCAGGCCGATCTTGCGCCCCACGATGCGCTCGCCATTGCGGACCCGCAGGTCGACGTTGGCTTGCTGCACCGCATACGCGGCGGCACCGTCGTCCGTTGCGATCTCGCCGCGCACGGGCGCCGTCGCCCTGCATTGCGCCTCCGCGTGGCGAAGGCGCGCGGCCAGCGTATCGATGACTTCGGAATCCGGCATCTTCAAGGTTCTCCCGCACTCGGTCGGTGGTGGGCTGGAATCGCGCGTATCCATCACGCGTTCGCGATGAAATCGGCAACCAGGCGGTTGAACTCGTCCGGATGCTCGATCATTGCCCAGTGCCCGCAGCGGTTCAGCAGCACGAGACGCGAATCCGGAATGTTTGCGAGCAGATACAGCGACGTCTCGAACGACACCACGCGATCGTCGCGGCCGTGGATCAGCAGCGTGGGCGTCTTGATCGCCGGCAGCAGCTCGGGCTTCACCCACTTCGGCAGCGGCGCGCCACCCGGCAGCCCCGCCACATAGTTGCTCAGGTGCTCGGGGCGCAGCAGCGCGGCATCCGAACGGGCCTGGCACAATTCCGGCGTCGCGAAGCGCGCCTTGTCGTACACCATGATCTCCACCAGCCGGCGCATGTGCTCCGGCGACGGATCGCGGTACGCCTGGATCAGTACCTTGAGCCCTTCGGACGGGCCGTCGCCTGCGCCGAACAGCGTGGGCATGCGGCCGACCGGCGGCCCCATCGTCACGAGGTGCGTGATGCGTTCCGGATATTCGGTCGCGAGCCGCAGCGACGTCTGGCCCCCCATCGAATTGCCGACGAAAGCGGCCCGCTCGATGCCCAGCGCATCCATGAACTGGATCGCCGCGTCGACATGGTCGAGCTGCTCGACCGTCGCCGAATCCGATTGCCCCCAGCCGGGCATGTCGACGGCGTACACGTGGAACTGCTTCGCGAGCGCGTCGATATTGCCGCTGAAGTTGCTCCATCCGGTCGCGCCCGGGCCGCTGCCGTGCAGCAGGATCACCGGATGACCGCTGCCGGCCTCGTGGTAATGAAGTTGCCAGTCCCGCGTCTTGACGGTGCGGCTGGTCTGAGCCTGGGTAAGCGCCATGATGGTTTCCTTCCCGAAAGTGATTGAGGTGTGTCGCAGCAACGCTGCGGTCGCGCCCGGGCGCGGTGCGTCAGCCGCGCAGCAGGTCTGCGACGACGTGCGGAGGACGGTGCCCCCAGGTACTGAGCCGGTCTAGGTGCTGGACTTCCCAGCTGGATTCGTCGATGACGAGCCCGCCCCAGCCGAACTCGACGTTGAAGCCCGATGGCGTACGAACGTAGAAGCTGAACATCCGGTCGTTGGGGTGCATGCCGAGGCTCATCTCGAGCGGCTGTTTCGCTTCGAGGCACCGGTCGTGCGCGAGCCCGACGTCGCCGATATCGGCCGCCTCGATCATGAAGTGATGCATGCGCTTGCCGAACGGCATGTTCGCGAACGCGACCGTGTGATGACGCGGGTTGCAGCGCAGGAATGCCACACTGGCCACGATGCCGGGTGCCACCTCCTCGTCGATGACGTCCGTCGTGCGAAAACCGAGCAGCCCGTACCAGTCGACGAGCAGGCTACGGTCCGTGCCGTTCTCGATCAGCACCTGATGGCCCGCGCCGATTCCGCCGGTCACGAAGCGCGACACGCGTTGCGGCGACTGGAACGGCGTATCGGCGGCGGCCAGCCCGACATAGAGTTCGATGCGGTTGCCCAGCGGATCGGCCGTCACGGCAAGGCGGCGAACCGACCGTTGCGCGCACAACTGCGCATCGCCCTCGACTACTTCGTTGCCGGCCGCGCGCAGCCTGCCGACGATCGCATCGAGATCCGCGTCCGTCTCGCAACCGAAACCGGTAAACGCGAGATCGTCGGCAGGCCCCCGGACGACGATCCAGCGGTGCACCGCATCGTCCATCCGCAAGCTCAGCATGTCGTCGGCGCGGCTGCCGACCTGCATGCCGAGCAGGTCGGTCGCGAAGCGTTCCCACGCGGCAAGGTCGCTGGCCTCGATGCCGACGTATCCGAGTTCCGTCACTGTACTCATCCTGCTCTCCTTCATTGATTCGTCCCGCATCGGCTGACGGTGCGATCGGGTACGGCGAGGCCGCTCACGTCGGCGGCCGCGACGAACCGGTCCGGCCGCAGCGCGACCGCGCGTGCGCCGAACTTGCGCAGCCACGGCTGCAGCACGCCGTCGAGATCGACGAATTCGTCGGGGCCCTGCGTATGCTCATGTTGCTGGCGAACGGCGATGTAGCGCGCACCCAGCCGGTCCCACGCCGCCTTTTCATCGGTGCTGAGCAGGCTGGCCGGATCGACGTCGTCGCCAAGGAGTACGAAGCCGTCCCCCAGCAGGTCGTCCAGCCGCGCCATTGCGCCACGGTTATCGCCCACCACCGGCTGCGGCACCATCCGGCCGACGACGCTCTCGTCGCCGAGCGGGCCGCGCAGCCAACCGGCCGCAAGCACGGGCGGCGCAATCAACGGCGGCTCGGGCGCGTCCGGGCGGGGCGGTGCGGCAAGCGCGGCCTGCTCGTCCTCCGACAGTTCCTGCTTGATGATGCGGCCGAGCTGAACGGCAAGCTGCGTGTAGAACGTCGCGTTCGGCCGGCGTTCCGTCTCGTAGGTGTCGAGAAAATCTTCGGACAACGTACCGTTCAGCACACCAGAAAGCTTCCAGCCGAGGTCGAACGCATCGCGCATGCCGGTCTGCATGCCGGCGCCGGCCCATGGCGGCATCAGGTGCGCGGCGTCGCCGGCGAGAAACGCGCGGCCAGCCCGCCACGTATCGGCCATTCGCGTGTGATGCCGGTAGAACGCATATTGATGGATCTCGACGTCGTCCTCGCTCACCCCGAGCGCCTTCAGCAGCGGCCAGACCTGCTCGTGGGTCGCGAAATCGGCCTCGCTCTCGCCGGGCTTGAGCGGCAGTTCCCAGCGGTGATTGCCGCCGGACAACGCGATATCGACCACGGGCCGTTCCTTGTCGGACCAGAAGGTCAGCAGGTTGCGATCCGGCCACCAGCGCTTCACGCGGCAGTCGATCACGATCCACTGCACGTCCAGCGTATCGCCGAGCAGCTTGATGCCCAGCATGCCGCGCGTCGCGCTGCTCCCGCCGTCGCACCCGATCACGTAGCGCACACGCGTGTCGTTCGTTTCGCCGGTCGCCGTATTCCTCGTACGCACGGTGACGCCTGCGTCGCCCTGCGTCAGCGCGACCACCTCGAAGCCGTAGCGCACATCGATCTCGCGCTCGTACTTCGCCGCGCACTCGCGCAAGGCCGCTTCCATCGTCGGCTGATAGATGTTGAAGAAGCGCGGCTTGATGCCGAGCGTCGACGGCGGATGTTCGATGCGCATGATCTCGGTGCCGTCGTAACGCATCCAGCGCAGCGCGCGTTGCGGATCGATGTGCTTCAGCACCGCTTCGTCGACGCCGAGATTCTGGAAGATCCGCATCGTCCAGTCGTTGACCGTCACTGCCCGCGCCCGCGGGTAGATCTCGCGGTGCCGTTCGAACGCCACGCAGGAAATGCCGTGCCGGGCCAGCGTGAGCGCGGCGATGACGCCGGTCGGACCATAGCCAACGATCGCAACGTCGGCGTCGTACTGGTGAGTCATGGGGTGTCTCCTTCTCCTGTTTTCGTTCGCCAGGTGGTGTGACGGTCCACACCGTCGATGGTCGAATTGTACCGATAGGTCCAAAACTGAAAATCTAGGGAAAACGCTTATTGGACCAATCGGTCCAATAGTTGAGGAGCGTATACTTTTGGAATGGACAATCCACAACAAATCGGCAACCGGCGCGGTCAGAAATCACGCCAGGAAATCCTCGACGCGGCGGCTCGCGTCATGTCGGCCTATGGCTATGCCGGCACATCGATGTCAGCGCTGGTCGAAGCGACCGGCATCCCGAAGAGCGCGATCTACCATCACTTCGGCTCCAAGGCAGGATTGCTCGCGGAAGTGATGGCGCAAGGCGCACGGGGCTTCTTCGATGCGATGCGCAATGCGCACGAGAACCCGCCCGACGGCACGCCGCGCGAGCGTCTGGGCTGGTATCTGCAGAAGACCGGCGAGGTTTTCCTGCACCGCGAGAATTTCCTGCGCCTGCTGTTCGTGATGGTCATGAGCAACGAGGCAGCGGAGCCGGAGGCGATGCAGACGGTCGTCGATGTGCGTAATGAAGGCCGTGACTACATGCGCGACATGATTCGCAACGCGTTCGGCCAGGACGGCAAGGGCATGACCGCCGCCACCGCGGACGATCTCGCGTACTTCGGGATGATGGGTTTCGACGGCGCGTTCGTTTCGTTGCAATCGGGCGACCCGCGATCGATGACGAAACACATGGCGCAGCTGACCGATGCACTCGTCGCGCTGGGCGAGACGCGGGCCACCCCGGCCCGCAAGACGGCTTCGCGCCAGGCCGCGGCGCCGCGCAGCGCATCGAAGCGAAGCTAGGTTCCCGGGCCGCGAACCGCCGGATACTTCGCGTCGTCCCGCAGCGCAGCATGGGTTGCGGGGCGGCCGTGACGCCGCCGCGCTACTCGCCGGGCGATGCGCACGAGGCGGCCCGGGGCTCGCCGGAAGCTTCCGACGAATGACCCACCGAGCGGCCGAGCGACCGTTCGCAGCCGGAATGCCGGGCATCGCAAACCCGAGCCGCATTTCGCCGGCATTGAAGGTAAACTCGTCCGCAATTTCCCGCCTTTTACCCACCGCCCGCCGGGCGGCTCATTTTCCGGAGATCCATCATGCGAACCAGCGCCCGCAACCACTTCGCCGGCCAGGTCAGCGCCGTCAAGACCGGTGCCGTCAACGACGAAATCACGCTCCGCACGCAGGACGGCCTCGACATCGTCGCCGTGATCACCCACGGCAGCGCGGCGTCGCTGGGCCTCGCGGCCGGCACGAAGGCGTTCGCACTCGTGAAGGCGTCGTCGGTCATCGTGATGGTCGACGTCGACAGCAGCAAGGTGTCGGCCCGCAACTGCGTCGCAGGCACCGTATCGTCGGTCGCGAAGGGCGCGGTCAATTCGGAAGTCGTGATCAAGGCCGCGGGCGGCGCCGAGATCGTCGCGATCGTCACCAACGACAGCGTCGATCGCCTCGGTCTCGCGAGCGGCACGGCTGCATCCGCGATCTTCAAGGCATCGAGCGTAATCGTCGGCGTCGAGTGAACGCGTGACGATCGCGATGGCGATCCGTTCGGCACGGCGCATTCACGCGAATCGCGCCGTGCGGCTGTCCGTCGGATGCACGCGATGACAGCCGCGTTCGATCACGCTCGGCAACAGGCGCTACAGTCGTTGCTGTCCGCAGCGGACGGCGCAGACACGCCCGACGCACGCCTGTTCGGCGCACTCATTGCGGCACGCGCGCGCCGCAATGAACTCAACCTGCTCGGCCTGTCTCATCCGCAGCTGACTGGCCTGCTGGCGCGGCAGTTTCCGCGCCTGCCCGCGGCCGATGTCGCGGCACTCATGCCGACGGTCGCGATGGCACTGCTGCCATCCACTCATGCGACGTTCGTCGAGACGCTGCACGCACGGCTGATGGACGACGCGAATCCCGCCGCCAACCGCGACGACGCCGGCTGTCTCGCGTCGATCATCGCGCATGCCTGCCTGCGCCCCGATCATCTGTGGCGCGATCTCGGGCTCGACGGGCGCGACGCGGTATCCGCGATGCTCGATCGCTATTTCCCCGCGCTTGCCGCGCGCAACGTCGCTCACCTGCGCTGGAAGAAATTCCTCGCACAGGAAGTGGCCGCCTCGCTCGATGCGCCGCCGGGCCCCGCCCCCGGGTGCCCGGGCTGCGAGGATTTCGGCGTCTGCTTTCCTCACGCGCGATAACCCGCGATAACCAGCACGGCTGGCCCGGTCTACCCATTCGATCCGTCGCATCGCCATCCGGAGAAACCGCCTTGACCGACATTGCGAGCCCCAACCTGCCGTCACGCGATTTCGAAGTCACGTCCCGCTTCTACGAAAAGCTCGGGTTCGCTGAAACCTGGCGCGACGATGGCTGGATGATCCTCAAGCGCGGCAACCTGTTGCTGGAATTCTTTCCGCACCTCGAACTCGATCCCGCGACGAGCTGGTTCAGTTGCTGCTTCCGGCTCGCGGATGTCGGCACGTTCTTCGACGACGTGCTCGCAGCCGGCATTCCGGAGCAGGCAACCGGCTGGCCACGCGCGCACCGGCCGACACGCGAAGCCTGGGGCGGCACCGTCGGCGCACTGATCGACCCTGACGGCTCGCTGATCCGGTTGATCCAGACCGAAGACTAGGCGCGCAGCCGCCGTTGCGTCCGCGATCGGGCGGCGCTGCAAACAGATCCGCGCGCGATGCGGCGCACGTCCCATAAATGGTCACCTTGTGATCCGTATCGTTCGCCGTTCATGACGCGATCAATGCCGGTGCCGGTGATGAATGTCCGGAAAATGTGCATGACTGTGCGTGATCGGCAGATGCACATGCGGATGCGAGTGGGGTTCGTTGCCGTCGTATGCAAAATCGTGCGCATGCTGGTGATGTTCGTCGTGCCGATGCCGATGCGTGTGCTCGAGCGGCTCGTGCGTGTGCGCGTGTTCATGCCGCTCGCGAACGTGCAGCCAGATGCCGAGCGCCATCAGCGCGGCTGCGATCCAGAACGTCGCGGGCGGCAGCGCGGGCCAGATCAGCAGCGACAGCACGACGCCGAACAGCGGCGCGACCGAGAAATACGCACCCGTGCGCGCACTGCCGAGATGACGCAGTGCGACGACGAACAGCACGAGGCTGATCCCGTAGCCGCCGAGTCCCGTCAGCATCGCGGCAGCCGTGACCGGGACCGCCGGCAGCGTTGCGCCGGTCGCCAGCGCGATGCCGATGTTCACGGGTCCGGCGATCAGCCCCTTCGTACACGCGATGACCATCGCGTCGTTTGCGGCCACCTTGCGGGTCAGGTTGTTGTCGACCGCCCAGCACAGGCATGCGCCGACGATCAGCAACGCGCCGGCCGGCACGCCGGCTCGCCCCGGCGTCCACGACAGCAGCGTACCGCCGGCGACGATCGCGACCATTCCGAGGAACACCTGCGAATCCACGTTCTCGCGAAACACGACCCACGCGATGACGGCCGTCAGCACGCCCTCGAGATTGAGCAATAACGCGCTCGTCGCTGCCGGCGTGCTCGACAGCCCGAGCATCAGCAAAGCCGGGCCGGCCACTCCGCCCGCCGCAATCGCACCGGCCAGCCAAGGCAGGTCTGCACGCTGCAGTGGCGCGGCGTCTGCGATCGGCGCATGGTGGTTGCGCAGGCGACGAAGCAGGATCCCGATACCGAGCCCGACGCCGCTGCCGAGATAGAACAGGCCGGCGACCATGAACGGCGACATCGCGCCGATCAGCGCCTTGGCGAGCGGTGTCGCGGCGCCGAACAGCGCGGCCGCAGTGAGCGCGACGAGAATCGCGGAATGTCTCGAGTGCATGATCCGGTTTGAATTGATGTTGAAAGGCGCCGACCGTGGCAGCGGGTCGGATCGCAGCGGGCTTTTCTTACCTTTCGAAACGCAAGCTGCATTGCAGCCGGCCAGCTTGCACGCGCGAACCGACGGCCGCGCCGGGATTATCGCGCGTCATCATGTCACGATGACCGGACGCGATCGTCCACGCGACTGTCGGTGGTTCCGGCGTGCCTCTATTTTAGGAAAACGAATTAATTGAATGAAGCGTTGCCGCATTCCGGACAGGCGTATCGTCCACGCGCAAGCGACACGGTCGAAGCAACGCGCATGTGGCGCCGATCGGCGAACTTTCGTCGTCCGGTCGCGTGGTCTGTTCGAGGCGGAATGGGTAAAGGCCCGGCACGTCGAGCACCGGTGGGAGCAGTCCTGGCCTGCCTCGGTCGAGGCAGGTCAGTCTGTCGTGTCATGCACCGCACGCGATGTGCATGCGGATCGCGCCGTGCGGTAGGCAGCGGCGCGGTGCCGGTTACTCGTTTCCGGCCGTTTGCTGCTCGACCTGCGGCGCTGCGTCGGCTTGCGCTTCCACGTTTGCCGGTTGCGGCTCTGCGACGGCGGCGGCGGCCTCGGCTTGCTGCTCGGCCTTCGGCTGCTGCTGCGCGCCCTTGGCCGATTGCCCCGCGCCCTTGCCGGGGCGGCGAGCCTTCAGCCGGCGCGCCCGCGCTGCGTCGTCATGCGTGACGCGCCCTGCTTCGTTGCCCTGCAGATCGACCCGCACGGCGTCTTCGACGAGGCACGACCAGTAACGGTTGCCACGGCACCACGTCGACATCGCTTCGCGCAGTTCGGCTTCGTTGAGGCCGACGGCCTGTGCTTCACGTGCGAGGTCGTCCCAGATACCGACCTTGAGCGGCACTTTAGGGGCCGGATTCTTCGGGAACGCACTCGGAAACTTACGCTGCAGTTTGCCGATCGCAACGATGACCGGATCGACCGGCGCCGACGGCTTCGCCGAAGCAGGCTTCGCGCGATGCGGTGCTTTGCCGCCGGCCGCAGCCGGCTTGGCGCCACGCTGCGGCTGGTCGCCGGACTTCGGCTTCGCGCCGGTGTCCGCCGGCGCTGCCGGCCGCTTCGCGTTGCGCTCCTGCTTGGCCTTCGCTGCGAGCTGCGCCCGCAATTCGGCAAGTTGTTCAAAACCCATAAATTCAATCCACCAGGAATATAAGGTGTGGTTCGTGCGGCCATGCCGCGCGGCGCAAAAGCTTCGCCGCCGTGCGTGCGACCCGTCTGCCGCCGATGCGGAACACTACGGGGCCGCATCGCGCACGCCACTCTGTTTTCGGGCACCCGGCCACGATGCCGGACAAGGCAGGAGTGGAAGTATACCGGTACGCGCGGCGGCCGGTTGACTCACTGGTCTGCATTGGCCCGATTCGGGGTACCGGAAATGCGTCCATGCGGTCGTGTTGCGCATTATATGGATACGCTTCCGGATGTCACGCCGTTCATCCTCGACAACGGAAATCGGGGCCATCTTGCACGCCGCGATTGCCCCGGCAGCACGGATCGACGCCCGACACCGGGCACGGAGTATTCCGCCGCGGGACGTCGAATGCGAGCCCGCCGCATCGGTACGTCGCGGGCCCCGCTGCGATTCCGCATTCCGGACAGCGGCGCCGGCTGCGTGCACATCGACGATCACGTCGATGGATCGGCGCAAGTGCCGTGCCCACTCCATGACATCGGTGCCCGCGCCTGACTCGTTGCGTCCGCATCGATCCCGTGGCGCACGTAGAGGCCGGAAAGTGCGTAGTATGGCCGAATCGATGTCGTCGGCCGCGTACCTCGGCCCGTTTCGCCGCGCCCGCGGCGAGCCGCCGACATCCCGCTTGTCCGCCAAAAGAACGAACCGGTTGTACGAAACGGAGCAGATACATGGTTCCCCCACACGACATCACGCACGACGGCATCACGCGCGAGGAGATTCACCATCGGCAGATCGACATGCGCGGCTATCGGCGCAGCGACGGCCAGTTCGAAGTAACGGCCTACCTCGCCGACCGCAAGACCTTCGATTTCACGCCGCCGGGCGGCACGCGAACGGTCGCTGCGCTGTCGCCGATCCACGACCTCGGCGTGACGCTGGTGTTCGACGCCGACATGGTCGTCCGCGCCGTCTCCACGTTCCTCCGGTCGCATCCGTATGCGCAGTGCCCGGGCGGTGGCGACTCG
This sequence comes from Burkholderia sp. Ac-20384, assembly GCF_017104605.1. NCBI lineage: Bacteria > Pseudomonadati > Pseudomonadota > Betaproteobacteria > Burkholderiales > Burkholderiaceae > Burkholderia > Burkholderia sp. Ac-20384. The sequence goes on from NZ_JAAGPE010000017.1 coordinate 14,149, forward strand.
CTGCAGGCACTCGTCGGACTGAGCATCGGCGCGGGCTGGAACAGCGAGATCCGCAAGCGCCTGCCGTCCTGCGATACGTGCACGCACCTGAAGGAATTGCTCGGCCCGATCGCCACCACGGCCTATCAGACGATGGTCGGCATGCGCAAGTCATCGTTCGAGGAGCGCGATAGCGAGGGAAAACCGCTCAAGATCGACAGTTGCCATGCCTATGGCGCATCGCGCGATCTCGTGAAACGTCTTTGGCCCGAATATCACCGGCCTTCGGGGACGGCAAAGCGCAGCTAAGGACCGGGCATTCGGCCAGCCCCCGTGCCCGCAGAACGCGCGCGTAGCGTGCACAAACGTGCGTTGACCGGTCGTCGCAATCGCGGCGCCAGCGATCAAAAGACACCCAGTGCAAGCCCCGCGGCAAGACCGGCACCCAATTCGGCGCAGCGCGCGAGATCGTCGCCATCGATCGTCTTCGCCGCGAGGATGCGTTCCGGTGTCTGCGCGTGCGTACAGACGATCAGGCCCGGTGCCACGTTCTTCAACCGCCATCCGGTCGCGATCCGGTCGATCTGGCGCAACGCGTTCTGCCCATCGCTTCCCGCGCAGATCATCACCGCATACGGGCGGCCGTTCACGCGATCGAGCGCCGCGTAGTAGCAGCGGTCGAAGAAATCCTTCATCAGCCCGGACATTGCCGCGAGATTCTCCGGCGTTGCGAACAGATAGGCGTCGGCGGCCAGCACGTCGTCCGCGCTCGTCGCATCCGCGCGCTGCAGCCTGACGTCGACGCCGGTTTGCTCGCGCGCAGCGCCGGCAGCCGCTTCGGCCATCTGTTGCGTGCCTCCGGTCATCGTGTGATAGACGATCAACAGCGTCTTCATTCGTCGTTACTCACATTCGGTTTCAGGTGCGCTGACGGCATCGCCGATTTCCGCTGAATGGCCAGAGATCAGAGGCGGCTGTTCCGCGTTCGCTTCCGCGGAGCGGCCGGCTTGCCGGCTCGTCGTTGCGAGGCACGCAGCGATGATGCGCGTTGCGCCAGGTTCGATTCGCGCAAGTTCGACCGGATCCACGATCAGTCCCGATCAGTCCCGATCAGTCCGTTACCGCACGCGATGCGTCGGTGTGTTCCGGTCGCGCGTAGTACGCGAGAAACATGTCGGCAGCGGATTCCGCGATTTTTTGTTGCTCCGGCTCCGCGAGCGGCGGCTGGCCCATCGTGACCTGCGGCCAGAACGCGAATGCCTTCACGACACCGTGCAGCTGATGCGCGGCAAACACCGGATCGGTGACGGACAGGCGTCCGGCCGCCGCCGCTGTCCGCACCCAGACCGTCATGTCTTCCTCGCGCTCGTCAAGGCGCTCGACCATGTCACGCGCCCGTTCCGGCGAATGGATGGCCGCGCCGATCGCGACGCGTGCGAGCGACAGAAATGCCTCGTCGCCGAGCAGGCGCATTTTGCGATCCAGCAACGCGAGCAATTGCTCGCGCAGCGGCACATCGGCACGATAGGTTGGTGAACTGCCGGTCTGGGTCGCATCCCACAATTTTTGCAGGATCGCGGCGAACAACGTTTCCTTGCCCGGGAAATGGTTATAGACCGTGCGTTTCGACACGTCCGCACGCGCGGCAATACGGTCCATGCTGGTCGCGTCGTAACCCGACGCGAGAAATTCCTCGATGGCCGCGTCGACGATGGCCGCGCGCTTTCGATCGGTCAGGCGTTGAGGGGGAGTAGGGGTATCCATTCAGAAATTTTACACCGGGTAGTTTACTTATCCCAGAAATAAACTACACTGTTTAGTGTACTTTATCCTCCGGACGAACCGACATGGCATCGCCTCTCGTTTTGATTCATCGCATTCTGGGTTTTGCGGCCGCTCGACGCGGCCGCACGCTGTCTGGCGGCTCGCCGCAGCACAATGGCGAGCGCTTCAGCAATGTCGCGCCTCGTCCGGTCGAGGGGTTGAGCAAGACGCTCGGGATCGCCTGGAACATGCTGTTCAACAAGCCGCGCAATACCGTGCCTGCGGGTGCACTGCCCGTCGATTCGCTGACGCGCGCCGAACTCGATGCGGCCCCCGATCGCAGCCTGTACCGGCTTGGTCATTCGACGCTGCTGCTCAAGCTGCGCGGCGAATTCTGGTTGACCGATCCCGTATTTGCCGAGCGCGCGTCGCCGTTCCGGCGCGTCGGTCCGAAGCGTTTCCATGCGCCGCCGATCGCGCTTGAGGATCTTCCGCCGCTGCGCGGCGTGATCCTGTCGCACGATCACTACGATCATCTCGACCGCGACACGGTGCTCGCGCTCGCCGCAACCACCGGTGTGTTCGTGACCACGCTGGGTGTCGGCGACCGCCTGATCGAGTGGGGCATCGACGCGAAGAAAGTCCGTCAGCTCGACTGGTGGCAGAGCGTCGACGTGGCCGGCCTGACGCTGACCGCGACACCTGCCCAGCACTTTTCCGGGCGCAGCCTGTTCGACGGCAACAGCACGCTGTGGGCATCCTGGGTCATCGTCGACGACGACTTGCGTGTGTTCTTCAGCGGCGACACCGGCTACTTCGACGGCTTCCGGACGATCGGCGAGCGACTCGGGCCGTTCGATGTCACGCTGATCGAGACAGGCGCATACGACGCGCAATGGCCGTACGTACACATGCAGCCGGAAGAAACCGTCCAGGCGCACATCGATTTGCGCGGCCGCTGGCTGGTCCCGATCCACAACGGCACGTTCGATCTCGCGATGCATCGCTGGCAGGAACCATTCGAACGCGTCACGGCGCTGGCGATCGTGCGAGGCGTCGAACTGTCGACGCCCAGGATGGGCGAGCGGCTCGCACTCGACGAGCCGCATCGCGGCGAACGGTGGTGGCGCACGGTCGACGAGCGCGTCACGTCCGTTGCCACGAAATCGCGCCGCTGGTCGCTTTGCGCGTCGCAGGCGACGAAGTAGATCCACCTGTCGTTGCACTTATTTCCCGGAGCGCGGTAATGCCGCGACTCCGGCAGGCGCGTTGCCGACGTACCCGCACGTCGACGGGCTGTCTGTAGACCCGCTTACCTGAGTAGAGAAGTCATGCACCCGGCACCCGTCCGATACGCACCCGGCCAACCAGTCGACGACGCCACCTTCGCCGCATTCAACCCAGCAGCCTGCCGATCGACGAGCCATAGCCGAGAGAACGACCTGCGGCTGGCGCTCGCGGAGCGCGTCGCGAGATGGACGGAAAGCGCCGACCACCTCGCGACGGCCATTCCGAACCTGAGCCTCCATCGAAGGGAGGCGACAACGCAGCCGATGGACTGCCTGGTCGAGCCGAGCTTCGGTCTCGTCGTTCAAGGCACGAAGCGGCTTATTCAGAGCGGCGATGTGTATCTCTGCGACGCCAACCGCTTTCTGATCACATCGCTCGACTTGCCCGGTTCGACGCAGGTCATCGAAGCCAGCCGCGACAGGCCCTTTCTCGGAATCGGGCTCAAGCTTGATTTTCGCGTGATGGCCGAACTGATGGTGCAGGTCGCACCGGATCACGAGGAAGCCCCCGCAGGCCGCGGCCTCGTCGTCGGCGATATGAACGAACCGCTCTACGACGCGGTGAACCGGTTGCTGGCGTTGCTGGATGACCCGAACGCCATTGCAGTTCTTGCACCGTACGTCGAGCGAGAAATCTACTACCGGCTGCTGACGAGCGACCAGGGTGCCCGGCTGCGTCAGATTGCATCCGCCGGCAGTCAGGGCAACCGCGTGTCGCGGGCGATCCAGTGGTTACGGACCCATTACGACGAATCGCTGCGGGTCGACGATCTGGCTGCGCAGGTGCAAATGAGCAGTTCGACTTTCCACCACCACTTCCGCCAGCTCACCGGCATGAGTCCGCTGCAGTACCAGAAATGGATACGGCTCAACGAAGCACGTCGCCTGATGCTGTCCGAGCGGCTCGACGCCGCGTCGGCATCGTTCAGGGTCGGATATGCGAGCCCGACTCAGTTCAATCGCGAATACAGCCGGTTGTTCGGAAATTCTCCGCGGAGAGATATCGATAGCCTGCGGAGCGGAGCGGATGTTGTCCAGTCTGTTGTCGCGATGTATTGAGCACAGGGGCGGTACCGGAGATGCAGGATGCCGCGTTTGGCGGTATCCGCAGAATGATTGGATCGCTGCCTCAATCGTGGAGGGGCGATCCGATTGAGCCAGACGAGCGCAGCGGGATGTGCTCTTGTTGCCAGCTTCTGATCAATTGCCCGGCAGCCGTCTGCGAATTTCAATTTGAGTATCGAGAGATGCTTGGGCGGCTCGCGACGTTGCCCCCGAACTCACAAGCATCCATCGGCCAGAGACAAGTCGTCTCATACTGTCCTCATGAACTGATAAGGACTTTGCCCTTTCCTCAACCGGGTCGTCCTTCTGTCTTCCAGACGCTCTAGCCTCTAACGCTCCACTGCCGTGAGTCTTGCGTCACGGTGCAATCCAATGATTTGCTCGGCCAGCGTGTGCGTTGTCACGTGACAACTCGGGCTGATAGTTCGGCTCCGCACGTTTAATGAAAGGCTCGACAACGTGTCCGTGACACATCGGATTCGCCTTAGCTCGATTTACCTACGGCACCAGATCGACCCAAAAAAATTTCAATTACCACGAATTACGTATCAAACCATACATATCGTGGTGTATTTGCACCTCCTTCGGAGCGCCGAACGCGAAATGATCATGCGCCCCTATTTACAGGGTTCATCTCGTCGATTTCGCGTGAAACAACATGAAGAATATAGCGCAACCCATTGCCAGATAAGGATTTCCACGAGCACCGAATTTCTTGGAAATGTTTCACGATCCGGCCCGTTTGGGTTGTCATGTGGTCTTCAACTGCGAAGATTGTCGTAAATCGGAGCCTCACCTCCAGAGTTGTCACGCAAAAGCTCCCTACTGCACGGGTCGTAACTCAGGTATGCGCGTGGCAAAGCCCATACCCTCCCCTGCTGACCAAAGAGTGCGACGAAGGTGATCTGAGCGCCCCGCATAAGTAGGGACATATCAATGCCATCCTGGACATTCATCCGAGGGTGCAGTCCACCAAGCCGAGCGGCACCTTACCGCTGACACCTGAATGCGAATAGCCAGCGACGAGGCCCGCAGGACCTGCAGGCCACCTGACGATCCAGACTCTTCGATATAGATGTCTCCCGCCCCGTATGCAGTGCACCGCGCCACTTTCACACGCAAAGCCCCGATACAACGCGCCAGTTGTCACGTGACAACTCCTCAGTCAACTCACCCAGGGGATTGCATTTCGCGAAGAGCCGACGATGGCGAATCGCTTCTTTCTCAATCAACTTGCTTGCGCTCTATGGCGTCCGATTACAACTGCTCCTGAAAGGCGATTTCGAACTGACGTTACCTTTCGCTCTGAATCAATTGTCACGTGACAACTCACCGCACGAGAGATAGTCACACCGAGCCAAAGAGCGGAATTCGGGTCTCGAAATGATCTTGCCATAGCGGGAAGTACGATCGAATCAAAGATTTCCTGGCGCCGGACTATGTAGCGAAGGAGCAAACCCCTGCCACTTGTCACGTGACAACCAAGTTTTCCGGTGACCCGCTCGGAATTAACAAACTGGAACTGCGACGAGTTCTATCAGGAACACCGCGAGATCAGGCGGCCCGTCACCATTCTCTACGCAGCCATCGACATTTAAATTCGTCGATTTCTTCTCGATCTTCGTACGTGCTTTTCAATCGTGATCGTCGATTCTATTTTTACTCGATCACTAGTCGCGACTGATTCGTTGGCCATTCGGCCCACTTGTCACGTGACAACTACATCAATCACCAAGACATACATCGCTTCGAAGTCTTTTTCTGGACATTTCGACAATAACTGCATATATTACGCAAAACTCCGTGGAGGAATTTAATGGCTTTCAAGATCGCCGTCAGCAATCAAAAAGGTGGGACTGGAAAGACAACCATCTCCGTCAATATCGCCGCTGCGTTCGAAGCCGGCGGCAACAAGGTCGCCCTGATCGATGCCGACCCTCAAGGCACGTCCGTCCGGTGGGTAACGAGCGGCGAGAACACGCTGCCGATGACGGTTCTTTCTCTGGCCCCTGCCGGTCGTGGCATCGGCGGCGAGATCAAAAAACAGGACGCGAACTTCGACGTGATCGTTGTCGACTGTCCTGGCAACCTCGAAGACCCGCGAATTGCATCCGTACTCGAGGTCGCCGACTTCTGCCTCGTACCACTGTCACCGTCGCCGGCCGATCTCTACAGCACCGTTGCGATGATCCGCATGATCGAGTCGATGCGGTCAGTCCGTAACCCTAAACTTTCTTCCGCATTAATGCTGAATAGCGTTAATGGAAAAACTAAAATGCGTGAAGAAATTTTAAAAATTCTAAGGGCTGAAGAAATAGGGGAGCATCTGCTCGACAGCCAGATCGCGCAGCGCGAGGTCTACCGTCAGACGTTTGCGCTCGGCACCACCATCCATCACCACAATCGATATCTGAAGGGCCTGAAAGAAGCCCGGGCGGAAATCGAAAAGCTGGTTACGGAAATGGCCCAATACATCGCGTCGACGCGCGCTACCGGAGCCGCTCATGGCTAAGGACACATCGAAAGACAAGAAGCCGACCGGCAACCTGCATCTCGCAGCCGGCCTGCTGCGTGGGCTCGCGCAGGAGAATGCGGCACTCGAAACGCGGCTGCCCGAACCGGCGGCCGCACCGAATGCCGCCGGTGAGACGGCAACCGCCAGCGCCCCGGCCGAAGCCACGCCCGCCGGCACGCCGGACCTTGGCGCGCCTCAGAAGGTATCGGTCAAGGATTGCATTCCGAACCCGTTCAACCCGCGCGTGTTCTACTCGGAGTCGAGCCTGCACGAGCTCGCCCTGACGCTGAAACGGGAAGGGCAGATCGAGCCGATCAAGGTTACGCGACTCCCGGAGTTTCCCGGCAAGCTCGTGGTGATCGACGGGCAACGCCGGCTCCGTGCGACGAGCATCAACGGCGACGAAACCATCAACGCCACGTTCCGCACGGATCACACGCCGGAGCAGCTCTACACGATCGCGTATCGCGCGAACCACGACCACGAACGCCAGACGATCTTCGACGATGCGGTCGCGTGGAAGCGTCTCCTCGACGAGAAGGTCTTTTCCGACCAGAACACGCTGGCGGAAAAGATCGGCAAGGACAAGGCATCGATCAGCAAGACGCTGTCGCTCAACGCACTCCCGAACACACTCCTGGAACGGATGGCGAGCGCGAACGACGTGGTCGGCCTGCAGGCGGCGTACTTCCTGAAGCTGATCTTCGAACGCTTGGGCGAGCCGACTGCCGACCGGCTGTTGACGGCCGTGATCGACCGGAAGAAATCGGTTCGTGATCTGGAGAATTTCCTGCGTGCACAAAGCGACGGCAGCAAGAAAGCGGGACGCACGCGTTACAGCGTCCGCCACGACTTCGCGCTCGAATCGCGCGCGATCGGCCAGTTGAAAACCTATCCGGACGGACGTCTGGATCTGCAGCTCAAGGGGGTCGACGCATCGCACCAGGAGGCGCTCGCCGACAAGCTCAAGACCGTCATCGACGCGTACGTTGCCGAACTGGCAACGGCTACGTCACAGTAACGCGCGAAAAGCAGAAGGCCTCGCATCCGCGATGCATCGCGAAGCCGGACAGCAATGTCCGGCGCGCGACGCACACCCGGCTGCGAGGCCTTGTTCAGTTGCCTGCGAGACTGCTTTTCAGCAGGAATTCCAGCAAGTCGTCCGAGGTCGGTTCGCCCCACGTATCCAGCGCGAGCCATCGGAAGAAGCTGGTCTGCGCGAGCTTGCTCGCCTTCTTCTTCGGCGACAGCGTCAGGTCCTTCGAGCCTGCCACCGTCTCGTTGTAACGTTCGATCAGCTTGGTCTGGTCGTCGATCTCCAGTTCGCGGAAATACGCGCCGGCTTCTTCGACCTTCGCCGCCAGATATTTGTCGCGAATCTGTTCCTGCTTGCTCTGCGCGGATTCCTTCGCCGGGGCGGCCGCCTCCGATCCCTGCCCGTCGGACAGCGTGTAGCCGTGCGTCAGCGCCTTGCGGAAATATGCGGCCACGTTGTCGACCGGGGCCGCATTCTTCTTCGTAGTCCGATTGAGCGTATAGGCAATCGCCGCCTTGATGCGCTGCACGCCGTATTGCGTGATCAGCCGGCGTGCTTCCGAACGCGGGATGCCGAACTTGGCAACCTCCTCGACCAGCGCTTCGTTCTTGACGTCGCCGTCCTCCACCGTATCGGTGCTCTGCTTGCGCGTCACCTTGAACTGAACGGCCTCCACACTCCGGCCGGACTTGTGTTCAATCAACTCGAGCGTGTGATCCGAAACTTCGTTTACCTCCTGAATACACGGCACCAGGACCTTGCTCTTGAACAGCTTGTATTCCTTGTACGACTGCGACGCCTTGTCCTGGCCGAGAATGAGGTCACGAAATTTCGGTAACGGGATCTTCGCGGTGATGCCGATCCCCTCGTAGCGCACCGTGTTTTCCCACAACGCGAGCGAGTGTGACCGCCGGAACTCGCGGGCGATCCGCATATCGATCAGGGCGTAGATCTCGGGGTTGAGCAACTCGCTGCGAATCTGGTCGGAGAAGCTGTACTTCAGCACCGATTGCTCGAGCTCCGCGCCGGCGAGCAGGCCCGACGCTTTCCAGACTGTCGACCGGTCCGCGGCCAGATAGTCCCAGTTGACGACGGTACTGATCAGCGAGTTGACCGTGTCCTTCACGTACTTCGTGTTGTTGCTGTTCAACCCGCTCTCGTGCGAAAGCGACGCAAGCGAGATCGAGAAGCTCGTCCGGCCTGGCTCGAACGCCTCCTGTCGAAGCGCGTTCTTGATCAGCGAGCTGAACATCTTGCGCTGCTGCAGACCGATCTTTCCGGACTTCGGCGCGATATGAATCGCCTGGACCGCCTTGCGCAGCAAGTCGGGAGGCTCGGGTGTCTGAAACAGTGAAACCTGTTTGTCTGAGCCTTTGCTTGCGGGCTTGCGCGGCATCGTAATGTCCGGATAAGGTGACCTTGTTGAGAGCGGACTTTATACCTTTTCGCGTCGAGGAGCAACGCCCTTGTTCCGGCTTTACTTGCACTCTCGCGGCTAACCTACAGATATCAAAGGGAAATTTACAATCAGACGATCTATGCGGAACCCCATATCCATCTACCTTTCGACAAAAATGCTTCCCACAAGTCGCTACCTTTCATACCCGGACACGGAAACCCGGCATGAGAATTGCCCTCGGCAAGGTAACCATCCATGGGAAGCAAACGCGCAGAATCGAGATCGTTAGGCAAATTCGTGGTGCTCTGCAGCACAGACCGGTTTTCTTCCCATAACTTGCTACCATTGTCGATTCCCACAGGAGGGTACCTTTTGACTGGCTTCGGTTGCCTTGGCTGCGCGGATTTTAGCCCTGAAGGCCGAGATCGCTCCCATAAACGGCAACCTGTTGTTTTCCCCATAGAAGGTCACCTGTCGGTGCCATCGATCCTGTCCATGGGAACCCGCCACCGGGAATCGTGGAGAAATGCTGTCGAGCCGCCCCAAATGCTACCCATAACCCGCTACCTTTCACGCGCCCCATAACCGGCTACCAGAGAAAAATCGCTGTGCGACCCAGCACTCACGAATCAAAAAAAGCGCCCCATAAAAGGCTACCTACGAGCATTCCCATAGATGACTACCCAACGCGTTCCCAGGCCGATTTCCCATAACCGGGTACGCGTGCCCCATATCCACAACCCAGATTCCCCACAACGCGGTACCCCAAAACCCAAATCCACAGACCTTAACTCCCAAGCCCTTACACCTGTGCTCCCATAAATGGGTACCGAACACCCATCAAACCCTTACCAGATAAGGCAGTGAGCCGTCTAAAAGTAGTTAAAGAAGTAAACGTTGTTAACAAAAGATGTAAACACACGTGCGCTTCCACAGAAAGACGAACCCCATAAACCGCTACCAATGGGAGCCGTCTATGGTGATCCCGGCACCTCAAACCGTCGATTCAAGCCTGGAAACAATGACTTGGCGCCCCGTTCTACACAGGCTCCAGGCTCGACAAGGCTTCCAGAAGAGGTGAGTACACACTCACTTTGACTGAAACGTAGAAACCTATGGGAGAAAAACGGATAGAAAGTCCCGTTTCCGGGCACAGGTTCCCATTTATGGGATCGAAAAACCGGCTCCGTGACCTCGCCGGCGCCTGTAACCGACCGACAAAGCGGACCAACGATCCGGAAACACGAATCTCTTTGGTTTCGTTCACAGCAGTTTGAAATCATCCGGGACAGCAGGCGAAGGGTTTTTTGCACTCGTGCTTCCCTGTCCATGGACAAGTTTTTCCGATTGGCCACCCGCGCCTCTCGACAAATTTAGCCTGTGGGCTGTGTACAGAGGAAATCGACGCCACTCGTTTTACAGCGCCGGTGGTCTTCCAACTTTCTACCTTTGGCGTCACCAACCGAAGTTCAACGCTGTGCACCCAGAGCACAAGGAGAGGTCCGGGAACGGCTTCCTGCAGATCAGCTGGGCCCCGGTACGCTGTCAGCACGCATCGCCGGCTCCTGGGTCGATCCAATGCACGTCGCGAACCAACGTGAAGATGCGGGCGACCACGAAGCTCACCGTCATCGAATTCGAGCGATGATCCCGAACATTCTCACCTTCCGACAGTACCGAATCCCGTAAAAGCTCACCCGCCAGACGAGGCCACAGAAATTGACATGCTGTGCGGGGCGCGACACCCGCCTGGATTCGGGCGACCAAAACCGCAGAATGAAAAACCTGTGAGTCGCGGACGTTGCGCGGTGCGTTCCTGAGCAGATTCGGACGGATCACAAGCGTTGTCGAGACATCACAACCCTACGCGCCATGATCGCCGGACGAGCGTGCCGACATCGGTGCGGCGTCGTAGGCGTAGCCGTGAAGCAATTCCCCCGAATGTCTTCACCGCACGCTACGTGTTGATGACCTTTCGTCATACGGACCACGGGACCACAGGACCACGCGGCGACGAGTGTTACCGCTCAGGTAAAGCTCGGCATCACAGTGCCGTGATTGGTTGCCGGAGCGATTGCTGTGCGCTGTGGCAATGCAATCGTGCATGCCTTGATCACGGAAAAGCCGAATCGTGGTCGTTTATGGGAGGAACCGTTGCTTGAACCGCGTCGACTGGCAACGCAACACACAGATCGACTGCTGATGCTGTGATCGCGATTGATCTGATAACAGTCGCATCAAGCGTCAGCGCGTCGGCAACTCCATCTATGAAACAGTCTCGGGTACCTCACATCGCACTGCACCGCGCGTACATGACCCGTCCTCGTCACAGAAGCGCGGGTACACCGACCGTTTCCTGTTTCCACCACAGCGCGTGCCGACACGCGCCTCACAGTTCGTCCTGTCTGTGACCGTCGAGCGGCATCCACGTTTTCTCCCATACGTGTATCCCAATTCCGCTCTCACGTTGACGCCACATTTTTCGCGGCGCGGTTATGATGCACAGGTCCCGAGCGCGGCATGACAACCGATCGGGGCAGGGGCGGTATCTCGATGGTCTTTCAATCCGTGATAAACCAGAAAAGAGAGTTCAGCGATGCGAATCCAGATCAGAAAACTCACGCTGGCTGCTACTGCAGCCGCGTTCCTGTTCGGCTCGGCAGTTCCTGCGTTTGCGCAGACCGACGCCAGCGCGCCCGCGGCACAGGATGCGAAGGCAGCGAAGAGCCAGGCACGCAAGGCGGCCAGGGCCCAACGCAAGGCAGAGCACAAGGCGGCACGTGCGAAGAACACCGCCGAGCTGAAGAAACTCGAAGACGCCGGTTACAAGCCGGCGGCCAATGATCCGAACTATCCGCAGAACCTGCAGAACGCGCAGAAGAAGGCTGCCGGCGCTGGTCAGTAAGCGTCGTCCGGCGGCAAGCCACGGTTCGATCCGCGGCTTGCCGCATGCGTCGCGGCCTCGCGGCGCACATCGAAAACGACATTCCAGGTATCGACGAACGCAAACGCAATCCATACGCTTGCATCATTTGATTCGGATTCCTGCGTGTCTTGGCGCGCGCGACCCGCACACCGACGCGGTCAGCTCCGCCCCGGCGGCGCAGCCGCGTTTCCCGTCACCTTCAGCCATTCCTTGAACGCCCGCACCGCTTCGTCGTTCGCGCGTGCCGAGGCCACGTACGTGAAGTAACGCCACGGCGGCAGCGCCGGTTCGCTGAACGGCTGCACGAGCCGACCTTCGGCGATGTCGTCTGCGACGAGTGCGATCGGCCCCATCGCGACGCCGAGCCCGTCGAGCGCGCCTTGCAGCGTCAGGTAGAAATGCTCGAGCGTGAGCGAGTGGCGCGGCACGAGATTCGGCTGCCCGGCTGCCGCGAGCCATTCGGGCCACATGCCGGGATAGGTGGCCGCGTGCAGCAGCGTGAAGCCGGCGAGATCGGCGGGCGTATGCAACGGCCGCCCCTCGAGCAGCTTCGGCGCACACACCGGCAGCCGGACTTCGGACAGGAATTCCTCGGCAACGTAACCGTCGATGGCCTGTGGGCCGCCGCGCACGATCAGGTCGACCTTGTCGCGCAGCTTGTCGATCGGCTCGTTCGACGTTGACAGCCGCACCTCGATGGCCGGATGGGCGACCTGGAACGACGACAGCTTCGGCACCAGCCAGCGCAACGAAAACGTCGCGGGTGCGCTCACGCGCAGCACGCGCTGCTGCGCATGGCCGAAATGCTGCGCGGTGGCGAGCGCGATCCGGTCGAACGACGCGCCGACCTCGGCGAGATACGCGCGGCCCGAGTCGGTCAGCTCGACCCGCCGGTTATGGCGCTCGAACAGCGGCCGTCCGAGCCACGCCTCCAGCTGCTGCACGTGCCGGCTGATCGCGCCATGGGTCACGCACAGTTCGTCCGCGGCCAGCGTGAAACTGCCGAGGCGCGCGGCGGCTTCGAACGCACGCAGGGAATTCAGCGGAGGGAGTCGTCGGGCCATGGCATCGTTCGTGTGATATTTACTCACACGATGGTTCAGGATTAATCGTTTGATCGGGTGCTCAAGCTCCGCCAATATGGCACACAAACGGCCGGCTCGGCCGAATGACTGTCTGAATTTCTCACATGGAGTGCGGAGCATGCCGAACGTGGTGGTCGTGGGCGCCCAATGGGGCGACGAAGGTAAGGGGCGCGTCGTGGACTGGCTGGCGGCACAGGCCGATCTCGTTGCACGCTACAACGGTGGCCACAACGCGGGTCATACGCTGGTGGTCGGCGGCAAGACGTACAAGCTCGCGCTCCTGCCGAGCGGCGTCGTGCGCGGCAAGCGCGGCGTGATCGGCAACGGGGTGGCGCTCGATCCGGAAGCGCTGCTCGCGGAAATCGGGCGGATGGCCGAGCTCGGGCTGTCGGTGACGCCGGACAACCTGTCGATCGCCGAGAACGCGACGCTGGTGCTGCCGATCCACCGCGCGATCGACCAGGCTCAGGAGCGCTTGCGCCGCGAGCCGATCGGCACCACGCTGCGCGGGATCGGGCCGGCCTACGAGGACAAGGTCGGGCGCCGCGGGCTGCGCGTCGGCGATCTCGCGGAACCGGGCCGGCTCGCCGCCAAACTGGATGTGCTCGTCGACCATCACAACGCGTGGTTCCGCGGCCTGGGGCTCGACGAGTATTCCCGCGACGCGATGCTGGCGACGCTGGTCGACCTTGCGCCGCGGATCCTGCCGTTCGTGCGCCCCGTCTGGGCCGATCTCAACGACGCGACCGACCGCGGCGAGCGCATCCTGTTCGAAGGGTCCCAAGCCGTGATGCTGGACATCGACTGGGGCACGTACCCGTTCGTGACGTCGTCCGGCACCGTTGCATCGGCGGCGGCGGCCGGCACGGGGCTGGGTGCGTCGAAGCTCGGCCACGTGCTGGGCGTCACCAAGGCATATGCGACGCGGGTCGGCGGCGGCCCGTTCCTCACCGAGCTGTCCGACGCGACCGGCGAAACGCTGCGCGCGCGCGGGCAGGAGTTCGGCGTGAATACCGGCCGGCCGCGCCGCTGCGGGTGGCTCGATGCCGCGCAGCTGCGTCAGGCCGTCAGGATCTCGGGCATCGATTCGCTGGCGCTCACCAAGCTCGACGTACTCGACGGTTTCGAGTCGATCGAGCTGTGCGTCGGCTACGAATTCGATGGCGTGCGGGTCGATCATCTGCCCGCGAGCCTCGAGGCGCAGTCGCGCGCGAAGCCCGTGTACGAGCGGTTCGACGGCTGGCGCGGTACCGTGAAGGGGGTACGTGAACGTGCGGCGCTGCCGCGCGCCGCGCAGGATTTCATTGCACGCGTCGAAGCGGTCGCGGGCGCACCGGTATCGATGATCACGACCGGCGCGGAGCGCGACGACACGATCGTGTTGCGCAATCCGTTCGATGCGGCCGCCGGGGCGTAATGCGTCAACCATGCGGTGAATCGCGGCGCGGCACCGTGGTCGCCGGGTAGTTTTTGCCGATCCGATGCCGCTCGTGTGCCGGCGCGACCGGTCGCGCATTCGCTCGGGCCGGACATCGCGCACACGGCGACTCGGCCACTCGATTCGGCGTCCGGATTACGCCGCATACGGCGAACTGGACACGTCAGCACTGCTGCTGTACTGTTCCGCACAATTCGCGCCAGACCGGCCTGCGCCGGAGCCGCCGGCACCGTGGCCGCGCGGTGGCGCGACGTGATCTCAATCCCGGGGACAGGTCGATGGACACGTTACAGATGATGCGCATTTTCGTCCGGGTGGCGGAGGAGGGCAGCTTCACGAGCGCGGCCCAGCGCCTGGACATCACGACGGCCTACGCATCGCGGTCGGTCGCGCAGCTCGAAACGCATCTGCGCACGCGCCTGCTCAACCGCAGCACACGCCGCATCGCGCTGACCGACGCCGGGCAGCGCTATCTCGACCGCTGCCAGCGCATCCTCGGTTATATCGAAGAAGCGGAATCCGAGGCGGCCGACGCACAGGCAAAGCCGTCCGGACGGCTGCATGTCCATGCGACGACGAGCTTCGGCCAGGCCTACGTGGTGCCCGCGGTCGTGCGATACCGGCAGCGCTATCCATCGGTCGCGGTCGAGCTGACGCTGTCGCAGCACGTGCCCGACATCATCGACGAAGGCTACGACGTGTCGCTGCAGTTGAGCGCGACGGAGTTGCCCGATTCGGGGCTCGTGTCGCAGCGGCTCGGCGAGGTGCACAGCGTGTTGTGCGCGTCGCCCGCGTATCTGAAGGAGCGCGGTACGCCGCGCACGGTGCGCGAGCTCGACGGCCATGCGTGCCTGCAGATCGTCACGCCCGTGTTTCCACGTGATCGCTGGCATCTCGACGGCCCCGACGGCCCCGAAACGTTCGACCTGCCGTTGCCGGATTTCCAGGTGAACATCGCCGATGCGCTCGGCGCCGCACTGCGCGCGGGCCTTGGCATCGGTTCGCTGCCGATGTCGTCGGCGTTGCCGGCGCTGGCGAGCGGCGCGCTGGTGCGCGTGCTGCCCGACTACCGGTTGCAGAAGCTGACGGTCTACACGCTGTATGCATCGCGTCAGTATCTCGATGCGAAGATCCGTACGTTCGTCGATTTCCTGCGCGAATGCGTGCCCGAAATGCTGGCCACCGACGAGGCTGCGCTGCACGCGTCCTGCAAGTCCTGAGGTCGTGCTGTCGGCATGTGAGTACGATGCTGCGCATCGATCGCACAAATAATCTGCAGTCCTGTATTTGAGGCGGATATCGGCCGCCTCGTCACGACGGCCCCGGGCAATGACGCGCGGATAACCGGCGTGCCCTTATGAAAGCGCTTGCTTTCGATATCGAACATCGTTGGTTCGGTGCGTGGCGCCAACCCCCTAGAATCGGTTCGACCGGCTTCATCGCATGCGTGCGCAAAGCGGCATCCTCTTCATCGAACCCGATACGACATGGCAGACCAACACTCCACAACCCGCCGCCGGCTCCTGCATGCCGGCCTGGCCATCGCGGCGGGCGCCGCCGTGCAACCGGGCTTCGCGCTGGCGAGCACGGCCGGTGCGCGTACGTTGCGCATTGGCTATCAGAAAGGGCCGCTCAGCCTGTTGAAGGCACGCGGTACGCTGCAGAGCAAGCTCGCGACACTCGGCGTGACCGTCACGTGGACCGAGTTTCCGTCCGGGCCGCCGCAGCTCGAGGCACTGAACGCGGGATCGATCGACTTCGGCGATGTCGGTGAGGCACCGCCGATCTTCGCGCTCGCGGCCGGCGCACCACTCGTCTATTACGCGCAGACGCCGGCCGGCCCCGCCGCCGAGGCGTTGGTGGTCGCGAAGGATTCGCCGGTCAAGACCTTTGCGGACCTGCGCGGCAAGCGCATCGCGCTGGTGAAGGGATCGAACACGCACTTCCTGCTGGTCCGGCTGCTGCAGGCGGCCAAGCTCAACTATGCCGACATCTCGCCGGTCTGGCTGTCACCGTCCGATGCGCGTGCCGCGTTCGAGAATCGCTCGGTCGATGCGTGGATCATCTGGGATCCGTTTCTCGCGGTAGTGCAGCAGGCGTTCGGTGCGCGCATCGTCGCGGATGGCACCGGGCTCGTCGAGAATCGCGGCTACTACTTTGCGTCGCGCACGTATGCGCAGCACAATGCCGACGTGCTGGACGTGGCCGTGTCGGAATTGACGGCGGTCCAGCGATGGCTCGATGCGAACCGCGCGCAGGGCGCGGCCGAGTTCTCGAAGCTGTGGGGGATTCCGGAGCCCGCGGTAGCGCTCGCGTTTCGCCGCGCGCGCTTCGGCGTCGAGCCCGTCACGCGCGACACGCTCGCGTATCAGCAGCGCATCGCCGACGTGTTCTACCAGGCCGGCGTGCTGCCGAAGCGCGTCGACGTCAGCCTGGCCGCGCCACCCGCGCTCGCTTGAAGGTGCTGCCGGTCAACGGCGGAACGGCAGTGCGACGTCGTCCGGAATCGGGCACACGTACGGCCGGCCGCCGCGCCGCTCGAGCAATTCGGCCTTCGCCTGCGCGAGCGTGTCCGGTGCGCCGAGCAGGTCGATCGCGGTCGCGGCCATCGTCTTCGCTGCAAGCAGCATGCCCTTGTGCGCGAGCGGCGTCTTGCCCTGCGCAACCCACTGCCACGAGTGCGGCGGCGTGCCGAACGCGTAGCAGCTCGTATGGCATTGCGCGGTCGGCGTGACCCAGCTCACGTCGCCGACGTCGGTCGAGCCGCAGATCGGGCGGCCCTTGCCCGGCTCGTACGGATCGATCCCGTCGAACAGCGCTTTCGGATTACGCCACGCCTGGTTCAGCGAACGCGATGACGTTTCGATATCCTGAGCAGTGAGCGTCTGGCGCTGGTACGTATCGGCGAGCGCTGCGTCGTCCGCGTCGAAGCCGGCGGTGCCGATCGACTGCAGATGCCGGTACATGACCTGGTTCAGCACGGCGTTTTCCAGCAGGTTCGAGCAGGCCTTGTCGAACACGATCTCGAGCCGGCAATCGGTCATCATCGCCGCGCCGCGCGCGACGTTCTTCACGCGCTCGAACAGCTCGGCCGCCTGGTCGTTGCGGGCTGCGCGCACGAGGTACAGCACTTCCGCATTGGCCTGCACGACGTTCGGCGACAGGCCACCCGTGTTCGTTACCGCATAGTGCACGCGCGCTTCGGGCAGCATGTGTTCGCGCAGGTAGTTGACGCCCACGTTCATCAGCTCGACGGCATCCAGTGCGCTGCGGCCGAGATGCGGCGACGCGGCGGCGTGCGACGCCTTGCCCGTGAAGCGGAAGTACGCCTGGATGTTCGCGAGCGAACCGGCCGGAAAGATGCCCGTGTACACGTGCGGGTGCCACGACAGCGCGGCGTCGAGATCGTCGAACACGCCGGCGCGCGCCATGAACGTCTTGCCGGAGCCGCCTTCTTCGGCCGGGCAGCCGTAGAAGCGCACGGTGCCGGGCTGGCCCGTGCGTTCGAGATGCGCCTTCACCGCTGTCGCGGCGAGATGCGCGGCGGTGCCGAGCAGGTGGTGGCCGCAGCCGTGGCCATTGCCGTTCGAGATCTCGCCCGACGGCTGGCAGGTGAGTGCGCCGGCTTCCTGGCTGAGCCCGGACAACGCATCGTATTCGCCGAGGATGCCGATCACGGGGCCGCCGTCGCCGGCTTCGGCGACGAATGCGGTCGGAATGTCGGCCACGCCGCGCGTCACGCGAAAGCCGGCTTCCTCCAGCATCCGGATGTGCAGGTCGGTCGACGCGAATTCCTCGTAGCGCAACTCGGCGAGGTTCCAGATCCGGTCGGACAGCTCGGTGAATTGTGCACGCTGGCTGTCGATGAAATCGAGGGCGAGTGAAGTCATGAATTGCTCCTGTGAAGAGACTGGCGCGGTCAGAATTTCTGCCGGAGGCCAAGGGCGAAGACGGTGCTGCTCATGCCGGGGGCGGACATCGGTGCGGAGCCGAACGACAGCGCCGACTGTCCGGTGTTTCTGAAGCCGCCGAGCCGTACGTACACACCGGTGAGTTTCGAGAACTGGTAGTCGTAGCCGAGCAGCGCACCGAGCGCATGGCTCGCCTGGCCGGCGATCGTGCGATACGCGAGGTCGGCGCGGATCGCATGCGGGCCGCGCTGCCAGATCGCACCCAGCGAATAGACCTGCGCGACGAGCGTGCCGGGCGCGGTGGGGCGCATCAGCGTGTACGCGAACGACGCGAGCGTCGGACCGAACGCATACGACGCGCTGGCCATCACCGAATCGGTGCGCGGGCCGTCGGGGGCGCCGCCCGGCGTCGACGACGTGGCGGCCCACATCGCGTTGTATGCACCGCTCAGCATCACCGGGCCGCGTGCGAAATTGGCGACGGCCCCGGCGTTGCTGGCGATCGGGCTCGCGCCTGCCGCGTTGCGGAACGCGTAGAGCACGGTGACGTCGAGCCCGCCGTAGGTCGGCGTCTTGTAGCTGATCGCGTTCTCGATGCGCCCGGGCAGCGACGCGGCACCGCGCCCGAGATCGCTGCCGATCAGCGCGGTGCTCGCGAACGGCGACAACTGGCCGACGAGATAGAACGGATCGGCCGCTTCCGGCACGATCGCCGGATACTGCTTGCCGAGCTTGATCGTCCCCCAGTCCGCGGAGCCGATCGCGACGTTGGCTTCGCGGTTGTAGAACGATGCTGCGCTCTGCGGGCGCCCGGACATCAGGTCGAAACCGCTTTCGAGGCGGAAGCTCGCGCGCAGGCCGCCGCCGAGATCCTCGCTGCCGATGAAGCCGAAGCGCGACGTCGACGCACCGCCGCTCATCAGGCCGACGCTCGTCTGGCTGCCGATGCGCGCGTATTGCAGGAAGCTGTCGAGCGCGCCGTAGATCTGTACGTTGGCGCGGGCCGGCGCGGCCCACATGCAGGTTGCCGCGCAGCACGCGGCCATCAGGGTTGAATTGCGCACGTTTGTCTCGTGATGTCGCGATCGTCGGCGCGCGAATCGCAGGCGTGCAAGGGCCCGCCCGCGCACGCGTCGACGTCGCGGATTCTGTTGTCTGATAGTGGGTGGCGCGGCCGGTATCCGGCGTCGCCGTGAATGAAGCGGCGCGCCGTTCAGCGACCGTCGTGATGCGAGTCGGCCGGGCGTTCGCGGAAGCGCCACAGCGCGATCATGCTGACGGCGCCGCACGCGAGCACGTACCACGCGGGCGACATCGGGTCGCCGGTGCGATGCAGCAGCCACGTGACGTTGAACTGCGCAAAACCACCGAAGATCGTCACGCCGAAGCTGTAGATCGTTGCGAGCGCGGTGGCGCGCACGCGCGGCGGGAACGCCTCCATGATCAGCAGCAGGAACGCGGAACTGCCTGCGGTGGCGAAGGCCATCACGACGGTGACGATCGCGACCATCAGCCCCACCGACGGCGCGGCGATCAGCAGCCGGAAGGCGGGATACACGCACGCGAGCGACAGCAGCCACGTGACCGCGATCATCGGCTTGCGGCGCGGCAGGCGATCGATGATCCACAGTCCCGACACGAGCGCGGCGACGATCATCGCAAGCCCCGACGCGCAGCCGGCGAGCAGCGACGTCGCCATCGGCAGGTGAAGCGTGCGTACCGCATAGGCGGGCATGTAGAACACGAAGATGTAGAGCGTCGACGTGCCGCCGATGATCATCAGCGTGCCGAGCACGACGCGGCCGAGGTAGCGCGTGAACACTTCGCGCACCGCGCTGCCGTCGGCATCGTGCGTCGGCACATGCGTTTCGTCGAGATGTCGGCGGATGTAGAAGCCGACCGGGCCGAGCAGCAGGCCGAGCAGGAACGGCACGCGCCAGCCCCAGCTTTCGAGCGCGTCCGCCGACAGCACGGCCGACAGCAGCGCACCGCTGAGCGCGCCGAGCAGCGCCGCGACGCCCTGGGTGATCATTTGCCAGCTCACCATGAAGCCGCGGCCGGACAGCGGACCCGATTCCATCAAGAAGGTGGTCGACGCACCGATTTCGCCGCCGGCCGACAGGCCTTGCAGCAGCCGGCCGATCACGACCAGCACCGGCGCGACGACGCCGATGCGCGCATAGGACGGCGTCAGCGCGATCAGCGCGGTGCCCGCGATCATCAGCTGGATCGTCAGCGTCAGCGCCGCGCGCCGGCCTGCGCGATCGGCGTAGTTGCCGATCAGCACGCCACCGAGCGGGCGCATCACGAAGCCGACGCCGAAGGTCGCCATCGCGAGCAGCAGTGGCCCGGCGCCCGAGTCGACCGGAAAGAACGTCTTGCCGATCAGCGCGGCGAAGTAGCTGAACACGGTGAAGTCGAACATCTCGAGCGCGTTGCCGGCCGAGGTGGCGATGATCGTCCGGGTCTGCGCCGAGCGGCGGCGCGGGGCAGGCGGCGCGTTGACGAGCGGCGTGGCGGCGTCTTGCATCGGGGATGTCTCCATGGGTATCGGTATCGTGAGCACCGCATGGATCGTCAGGCATCCTGCGAGAGCTGGCCGCATGTTAAGACCCGGCAAAACATCGCGATACGCGCAAATTTTTATCCTGATAACATTTGTTTATCCCCCGATGCCTTTCGTCTGTCTCGTCCATTCGTCGCATGAAACTTCACCAGCTCCGCGCGCTCGTGGCCGTTGCCCGCTCGGGCAGCATCCATGAAGCCGCGCGCACCCTGCATCTCACGCAACCTGCCGTCACGCGCTCGCTGCGCGATCTCGAGGACGAACTCGGGCTGATGCTGGTCGCACGCAGTTCGTCGGGCGTGACGCTGACCGATGCGGGGCGTGCGATGCTGCGGCGGGCCGAACTGGTCGTCAACGAGGTTGCGCGCACCGAGGAGGAAATGGCGCAGTTGCGCGAGAACCGGCAAGGCCGGCTCGCGATCGGGATGACGCCGCTGGCGGGCATCACGGTGCTGCCGGCCGCGTACAACCGCTTTCGCCGCGCGATGCCCGACGTCCAGCTCGAATTCGTCGAGGGCAGCCCGTCGCAACTGGTCGAGCAGTTGAAGAACGGCGCACTCGATTTCGCGTTGGGTGCGGGCGCGGATGCGCAGGACTTCACGTCCGTGCGCTGCGAGCATCTCGACTCGTTTCCGATGTGGTTCGCGGTGAGCCGCAAGGGCAAGCTCGCCGGTGCGACCTCGCTGGCCGACCTGCAGGACGCGGAGTGGCTGCATACGGGGCCATCCACCGAATTTCGCGCCTTTCTTGCGGAGCTGTTCGCGCAGGCCGGCCTGCCGGTGCCGCGCCGCGTGACGCGCTGCGCGTCGCAGACGCTGTTCTACGCACTGGCCGTCAACAGCGACGTGGTGACGGCGTGGACGCAGCTCGCACTACGCGGGGAGGATGCATCCGATACGCTGAAGACGCTCGATCTCGTCGGGCAGCCGCCCGCGCGCAACCTCTATCTGCTGTTCCGCGACAGCGCGGTGCTCACGGCGTCGGCCGAGTACTTCGTGCGCTGCATCGACGAAGCCGTACAGGCCGAGCGTGCGAATGCCGGCGTGACGAAGCGCGGGACGCGCTCGCGTGCGCCGCGCGCGTGAGGTGCGGGCCTACGGCGCGACGCGGGATAGCGGCACCGCTTCGTCGCGCAGCTTCAGCACATCGCGGCCCGGGGCATCACCGAACAGGCGTGCGTATTCGCGGCTGAACTGCGACGCGCTCACATAGCCGACACTGCGGCACGCCTGCCGCGCATCCATTGCCGATACGCACATCAGGCGGCGCGCCTCCTGCAGTCGCAGTACCTTCTGGCATTGCAACGGGCTCATCGACGTGACCGCACGGAAGTGGTGATGGAAGGTCGACGGGCTCATGTCCACCTGCCGCGCGAGCGATTCGACCGTCATCGGATCGAGGTAGTGGTCGCGAATCCAGGCGACGGCGCGCGAGATGCGTTGCGTCGTCGAATCGGTCAGGCCGACCTGTGCGACGCGTGCACCCGACGGGCCGCGCAGCAGCCGAATGAGGATTTCGTCGACGATCAGCGGGGCGAGCAGGTCGATGTCGTCGGGTTGCGCGATCAGTTGCATCAGGCGCACGACGGCGTCGACGATTTCAGGCTGTGCATCGTGCGTATCGAGTGCGCCGCAGTCGACCGCCTTCGGCAACCCGAGCGGAAACACGCGTGGCGTGAGTGCCGCGATGCGGGCCGGGTCGAGTTCCAGTTGCGCATAGAGGAACGGCTCGGCCGGGCTCGCACGGATCACGCGACCGGTGACGGGCAGGTCGGCAGTCGCCACCAGCATCCGCGATTCGTCGGTCACGTAGGTGTCGTCGCCGACCCGCATCGATTTCGCGCCTTGCCCGACGATGCTCAGGCACGCGTGGTGCACGCCATGGTTCCAGGGCGGCGGTGACGTGGAGGCGCGTGCGATGCGCATGCCGCGCACCGGGAGCTCGAACGTGCCGTCATGTGGCGCGTACGCGGCGATCAGCGCAGCGAGCCGGGCCGTGGGCGACCGGGCAGGGGACCGAGGGGCGTGATCGGGCGTGATGCGCTGTAGCGGCGGCGTTCGGGCGTCGATTTCCATGGTGCGTGAGCGGGTGGCGAAATGATCGGTGCAAGGTGCGCGGCTGCGATTCCCTGTTGGTGTCCCGGCAGGGGTGCCGGCACGGCGGTCACATCGTACGGCGAGTCGCGTGCACGCGATTGCCTAAACCTGTGGGAAATTAGCCCGATCATCCGGATCTGCATGGCCGGTGACCGCATCGCGCGTCGCTGCGCGGTGTGCAGCGCACAAATTCGGAAATTAAGGCAAAACAATCGCAGGATCGGGCAAGCCAATTTCCGGCGGTTTTCATACCATTGCACCTGCTGAAACAAACGTGATCCAGTGCACTCGGGCGATGCAGGTATGACTGCCGCATGGCCGGCGAATGCCGCCGGCGTTGTCGCTGCGAACCACTGGAAAAGACTCAGGACTGCTATTCGAATGTTCATGTATCGGGCCAGCCGAGGCCGGCTTGCGTCCGTTGCATGCCGGCGCGCGTCTGGCGCGAGCGTGCCGACCGACCCGGTGTAGCCGGCGTCGGTGCCGCCGCATTGGCCGGGCCGCTGCATGCCGGTCGCGATGCGGCGACGGGGTGCGCGTCAAGGCAGTCGACCGCGCAGGGGAATCCGGACAAATGGACCAACTTCAATCGATTCGGGCATTCGTGACGGTGGCAAGGGAAGGCGGCTTTCGCCGGGCGGCGACGCGGCTGCGCGTGTCGACGGCGATGGCGAGCCGGCTGGTCGATGCGCTCGAGACGCGCCTTGGCGCACGCCTGCTGCAACGCAGCACCTGCCATCAGTCGCTGACGGAAATCGGTGAGCTGTATCTCGCGCGTGTCGAGCGGATCCTCGGTGCGATCGACGAGATCGACGGTCGCTTCGTCGCGATGGGCAGCAAGCCGGAAGGCGCGTTGCGCGTTGCCGCGCCGGTCGCGTTCGGGCTCAGCCAGTTGAGCGCATTGCTCGATCGTTTTGTGAACCGGTTTCCGGACGTGCGGCCGACCGTGACGCTGACCGATGCCCATGTCGACCTGACATCCGAAGACATCGATGTCGCGTTCCTTACCGACGGCATGCCGGTGACAGGTGCGCATGCGCTGCACACGCTGGCCGCCTACGAATCCGTGCGTGTCGCGGCGCCGTCTTATGTCGACGCGCATGGCGGCGCGGCTGCGTCGGGCGACTGGCCGGATATCACGGCCGTGCGGCTCGATCTGCCGGCGACCGGCGATGACGATGCGGCTGCATTTCGCCCCGACACGGCGCCCGGCGGCAGTCCGGGCGTCGGCCATCTCGAAATGGCACGGCGGCTGGCGGTGGCCGGCATGGGCGCTGCGGTGCTGCCCGCGTATCTCGCCGACGCCGATCTGGCTGCCGGCACGCTGGTGCGCGTTGCGCCGATTCGCCCGCTCGCGCCCGTCACGCTGAAGCTCGCGCATGCCCGCACCGCGCATCTGCCGGCCGCTGCGCGGGCATTCGTCGAATTCGCCGGCGCCGCATTCAGGCCCGCGAGTTAGCGGCCCGGTCGGTAGCCGCGGCAAAGCCCGCCCGCCAGTGCCGCGGGCTCATCGTTCTTTTTCCACGGAAGCAGTTCGACGAACGAACGCTCCGCAGGGCGCAACGCACGCCCGAAATACGCGACCGCAGCAGCGGCAAACAGGAAGCGACAGCATTCCGGCCGCGCGTGCAGGTCACGAGGAGATCTGGTGATTCCCATTGAAGGTCGTCTATTTGTGAGAGGTCGCTCCATGCGCGTCGAACGGGTTCCATACCGCTTAATCACTGCTGCAACGGCTGCCGTTTTCCTGGCCGCGTGCGGAAAAAAAGAATCGGCACCGCCGCCGCAAACGCCGGAAGTCGGCGTCGTCACCGTCCAGCCGCAGGCCGTGCCGGCGGTAACGGAACTGCCGGGTCGCACCAGCGCGTTCCTCGTCGCACAGGTGCGTGCGCGGGTCGACGGCATCGTGCTGCGCCGCGAATTCACCGAAGGCACCGACGTCAAGGCCGGTCAGCGCCTCTACAAGATCGACCCGGCACCGTACGTCGCCGCGCTGAACAGCGCAAAGGCGACGCTCGCAAGGGCACAGGCGAACCTCGTCACGCAGAACGCATTGGTCGCACGTTACAAGGTGCTGGTGGCCGCGAACGCGGTCAGCAAGCAGGACTACGACAACGCAGTGGCTACGCAAGGGCAGGCAGCGGCGGACGTCGCAGCCGGCAAGGCGGCGGTCGATACCGCACAGATCAACCTCGGCTATACCGATGTCGTCTCGCCGGTTTCGGGCCGCGTCGGCATCTCGCAGGTGACGCCGGGCGCGTATGTGCAGGCGAGCCAGGCGACGCTGATGTCGACGGTGCAGCAGCTCGACCCCGTGTACGTGGACCTCACGCAGTCGAGCCTCGACGGGCTGAAGCTGCGCCAGGACGTGCAGAGCGGCAAGCTGAAAACGAGCGGCCCGGGCGCGGCGAAGGTGTCGCTGATCCTGGAAGACGGCAAGACCTATTCGGAGCCGGGCAAGCTGCAGTTCTCGGACGTGACGGTCGACCAGACCACCGGCTCGGTCACGATTCGCGCGATCTTCCCGAACTCGGGCCGCGTGCTGCTGCCGGGCATGTTCGTACGCGCACGGATCGAGGAAGGCGTGAACGAGAACGCGTTCCTGGTGCCGCAGATCGGCGTCACGCATGACCAGAAGGGGCAGGCGATCGCACTGGTCGTGAACGCGGCCAGCAAGGTCGAGACACGTCCGTTGACGACGGCCGGCACGTACGGCCAGGACTGGATCGTCGAAGGCGGTCTGGCAGCGGGCGATCACGTGATCGTGCAGGGCGTCGACAAGGTGCGTCCGGGCGCGACAGTGAAAACGGTCGCTGCGCAGCTCGCACCGGCGCCGGACGCTGCGTCCGGCACACCGGCAAGCGCCGCGAATGCGTCCGGCGTCGCGCCGGCGAGCAACGCCGCCAATGCTGCCGCGCGTTCGACCGCCGCGTCGACCGCGCAATAACGAGGAGTCCGTTTCATGGCCAAGTTCTTTATCGATCGCCCGATCTTTGCGTGGGTGATCGCGATCGTGCTGATGCTGGCCGGCGTCGCATCGATCTTCAAGATGCCGATCGCGCAGTATCCGACGATCGCACCGCCGACGATCCAGATCCAGGCGAACTATCCGGGCGCTTCCGCGAAGACGGTGGAAGACACGGTGACGCAGGTGATCGAGCAGCAGATGAGCGGTCTCGACAACTTCCTGTACATGTCGTCGACCAGCGACGACTCGGGTAACGCGACGATCACGCTGACCTTCTCGCCGGGTACGAATCCGGACGTCGCGCAGGTGCAGGTGCAGAACAAGCTGTCGCTTGCGACGCCGAACCTGCCGCAGGTCGTGCAGCAGCTCGGCATGCAGGTCACGAAGTCGAGCAGCAACTGGCTGATGTGGTTCGCGTTCAACTCCGACGACGGCAGCATGTCGAAGGAGGACCTGACGAACTATGTGGCGTCGCACGTGCTCGATCCGCTCAGCCGCGTGAACGGCGTCGGCCAGACGCTGCTGCTCGGTTCGCAGTTTTCGATGCGCATCTGGCTCGACCCGGTCAAGCTGACCAACTACAGCCTCACGCCGACCGACGTGTCGGCCGCGATCACGCAGCAGAACGTGCAGATCGCGGGTGGCCAGATCGGCGGCACGCCGGCGAAGCCGGGCACGATGCTGCAGGCGACGATCACCGAATCGACGCTGCTGCGCACGCCCGAGCAGTTCGGCAACATCCTGCTGAAGGTCAACCAGGACGGTTCGCAGGTTCGCCTGAAGGACGTCGGCCGCGCGGCGCTCGGCTCCGAGAACTACACGTTCGACACGAAGTACATGGGGCAGCCGACGGCCGGTCTCGGCATCCAGCTCGCAACCGGCGCGAACGCGCTGGCGACCGCGACCGCGCTGCGGGCGAAGATCGACGAACTGTCGAAGTATTTCCCGCACGGTCTCGTCGTCCACTATCCGTACGACACGACGCCGTTCGTGCGCCTGTCGATCGAGGAAGTGGTCAAGACGCTGCTCGAAGGCATCGTGCTGGTGTTCCTCGTGATGTACCTGTTCCTGCAGAACCTGCGGGCAACGATCATCCCGACGATCGCGGTGCCGGTCGTGCTGCTCGGTACGTTCGCGATCATGGGCGTCGCCGGCTTCTCGATCAACACGCTGTCGATGTTCGGCCTCGTGCTTGCCATCGGCCTGCTGGTCGACGATGCGATCGTGGTCGTGGAGAACGTCGAGCGCGTGATGGCCGAGGAGGGACTGTCGCCGAAGGAGGCGACCCGCAAGGCGATGGGCCAGATCACCGGCGCACTCGTCGGCGTGGCGCTCGTGCTGTCGGCGGTGTTCGTGCCGGTGGCGTTCTCGGGTGGCTCGGTCGGCGCGATCTATCGTCAGTTCTCGCTGACGATCGTGTCGGCAATGGTGCTGTCGGTGCTCGTCGCGTTGATTCTGACGCCGGCACTGTGCGCGACGATCCTCAAGCCGATCCCGCAAGGGCATCACGAGGAGAAGAAGGGCTTCTTCGGCTGGTTCAACCGCACGTTCGACCGCAGCCGCGATCGCTATACGGGTGGCGTGAATCACGTGATCCGTCGCTCGGGACGCTGGCTGGTGATCTACCTGGCCGTGTTCATCGCGGTCGGCGTGATGTTCGTGCGCCTGCCGAAGTCGTTCCTGCCGGATGAAGACCAGGGCTACATGTTCATGATCGTGCAGACGCCGTCCGGCTCCACGCAGGAAACGACCGGCAAGACGCTCGACAACATCAACACGTACCTGACCACCACCGAGAAGGACGTGGTCGACTCGGTGTTCACGGTCAATGGCTTCAGCTTTGCGGGCCGAGGCCAGAACGCCGGTCTCGTGTTCGTGAAGCTGAAACCGTACGAGCATCGCCAGCGTTCGGACCAGAAGGTGCAGGCGCTGATCGGTCGGACCTTCGCGCACTACTCGCAGTACAAGGATGCGATGGTGATCCCGTTCAACCCGCCGTCGATTCCTGAACTCGGGACGGCAGCCGGCTTCGACTTCGAGCTGACGGACAACGCCGGTCTCGGCCACGAAGCGCTGATGGCCGCGCGCGGGCAGTTGCTCGGGATGGCCGCGAAGGATCCCGCGCTGGCGCTCGTGCGCCCGAACGGCCTGAACGATACGCCGCAGTACAAGGTCGACATCGATCGCGAGAAGGCGAACGCGCTCGGCGTGACGGCTGCTGCGATCGACCAGACGTTCTCGATCGCGTGGGCGTCGCAGTACGTGAACAACTTCCTCGATATGGATGGCCGGATCAAGAAGGTGTACGTGCAGTCGGACGCGCCGTTCCGGATGACGCCGGAAGACATGAACATCTGGTACGTGCGCAACAGCGCGGGCGGCATGGTGCCGTTCAGTGCGTTCTCGACCGGCCACTGGAGCTACGGTTCGCCGAAGCTCGAGCGCTACAACGGCGTGTCGTCGATCGAGATCCAGGGGCAGGCCGCGGAAGGCAAGTCGACCGGCCAGGCGATGGCGGCAATGGAAGCGCTCGCGAGCAAGCTGCCGGAAGGTATCGGCTACTCGTGGACGGGCCTGTCGTTCCAGGAAATCCAGTCCGGCTCGCAGGCGCCGATCCTGTATGCGATCTCGATCCTCGTCGTGTTCCTGTGTCTCGCGGCGCTGTATGAAAGCTGGTCGATTCCGTTCTCGGTGATCATGGTGGTGCCGCTCGGTGTGGTCGGCGCGCTGCTCGCGACGATGCTGCGTGGGCTCGAGAACGACGTGTTCTTCCAGGTCGGCCTGCTGACCACCGTGGGCCTGTCCGCGAAGAACGCGATCCTGATCGTCGAGTTCGCACGCGAATTGCAGACGAGAGAGAACATGGGGCCGGTGCGCGCGGCGATCGAGGCGGCGCGTCTGCGGCTGCGTCCGATCCTGATGACGTCGCTCGCGTTCATGCTCGGCGTGCTGCCGCTTGCGATCAGCAACGGCGCGGGTTCGGCCAGCCAGCATGCAATCGGCACGGGTGTGATCGGCGGGATGATCACGGCGACGTTCCTCGCGATTTTCATGATCCCGATGTTCTTCGTGCGGGTTCGCGCGATCTTCAGCGGCGAGACGGAAAACGTCGACGACGCATGGCGTCTCGTGCAGGGCGACCTGCAGCGCGGTCACGACGACGCACACGATTCGAAGGGGCAGTAACGATGCAAAAACACGCTTTGACTGCAACCGCGGCCGCCCTGGCTGCCGCGTTGTTCGCTGCGGGCTGCACGATGGCGCCGCATTACAAGCGGCCCGATGCACCCGTCGCGCAGACGTACCCGGCCGGCGGCGTCTACGCGACGCAGCCGGGGGCGGCCGGCGCGCGCAGCGCGAACGGCCAGGCGGCGACCGCCATCGGCTGGCGCGAGTTCTTCGTCGATCCACGCCTGCAGCGGCTGATCGAGATCGCGCTGAAAAACAACCGCGACCTGCGCGTGTCGGTGCTGAACATCGAGGCGGCGCGCGCGCAGTACCAGATCACGCGCGCGGGCCTGTTCCCGACGCTCGACGGCATCGGTACCGGCAGCCGTCAGCGATTGCCGAATGCGCTGACCTCGGTGTCGGGCCGGAACATCACGACGACCTACAACGTCGGGCTGTCGGCGTCGTGGGAACTCGACCTGTTCGGCCGCGTGCAGAGCCTGAAGGACCAGGCACTCGCGCAATACCTGTCGACGTCTTATGCGCGGCAAGCGCAGGAGATCTCGCTGGTATCGCAGGTGGCTGATCAATACCTGACGCTGCTGTCGACCGACGACCTGCTAAAGGTCACGGAGGACACGCTGAAGTCCGCGCAGGACTCGTACAACCTGACGAAGCTGAAGTTCGACAACGGCACGGGCTCCGAGCTCGACCTGCGTCAGGCGCAGACGGTGGTCGAGACGGCGCTCGCGAGCCAGCAGTCGCAGGCGCGCGACCGTGCGCAGGCGCTGAACTATCTGGTACTGCTGATCGGCGAGCCGCTGCCGGACGACCTGCCGGCGGGCATGCCGCTCGACGCGCAGAACCTGCTGACGGACGTGTCGGCCGGGTTGCCGTCCGACCTGCTGATGCGTCGCCCCGACGTGATGCAGGCCGAGCAGTCGCTGCTGGCCGCGAATGCGAACATCGGTGCGGCCCGCGCGGCGTTCTTCCCGAAGATCTCGCTGACGGCCGCGTTCGGCACGGCCAGCCCGACGCTTGGCGGCCTGTTCAAGGCCGGCACCGCGGCATGGTCGTTCGCGCCGAACATCGCGCTGCCGATCTTCGAAGGCGGCTCGAACCTCGCGAACCTCGATCTTGCACACGTGCAGAAGCGCATCGAGATCGCGAGCTACGAGAAGGCGATCCAGTCGGCATTCCGCGAAGTGTCGGATGGCCTTGCCGCCCGCGGCACGTACGACCAGCAGATCGCGGCGCTCGAGCGCAACGAGCACGCGCAGCAGCGACGTTTCGACCTGTCGGACCTGCGCTACAAGAACGGCGTCGACAGCTACCTGTCGGTGCTGACTGCGCAGACGGATCTGTACAACGCGCAGCAGTCGCTGATCAGCGCACGTCTGGCACGCTGGACGAACCTGGTCACCCTGTACCGCGCGCTGGGCGGCGGGTGGGTCGAGCGGGCCGGCGAGACGCCGCGCGCGCCGGATGCACCGGTCGACTACGACAGGGCGGCTGCTCCGGCGCCCGCGTCGGTAGCGGCAACGAACGGGTAAGCAAGACCGAGGGCAGGGGCAAGTCATGACCCCTGTTCGCGGAGGCTGCCCGACGCGAAAACGAAAACGCCACGGATGACAACCCGTGGCGTTTCTTTTTACGCAGCCAACGTAGCCGCGCGCATTGGACGCGGCGTTACGTTACCCCTGCTTTTCCCAAAGCGTGCGGCCGAAGAACGTCAGCGTGCGATCCCACGCCGTTTGCGACCACACCGGATCGAATTGCGTGCCGGCGATGCGGCCGGGGCCGACGGCGGTTTCGTTTGCGAACGCGTGATGCGCGAGATAGCGATGGAATTCGACATTGACCTTCGCATCGGTCAGCTTCTTTTCGAGCGCATCGACCTGGTCGATCGCGAAGAATGCGTCCTGCGTGGCCCAGTGGCCCATCAGCGGCACCTTGAGCTTGGCCGGATCGAGGTAGTCGAGCGGCGGGAAGCCGTACCACGTGACGCCTGCGTCCGCATCGGCGAACTGCAGCGACAGCAGCGTGAGTGCGCCGCCCATGCAGTAACCCGTCACCGCGACCCGCGAGGCCAGCGTCTTCAGATGCGTCACGGCGCCCGGAATGTCCTGCGAAGCCGCGTCGCCGAAATCGAGCCCGGTCATCAGGTGATGCGCTTCCTCTTCCTCGACCGTCGATTTGCCGCGATACAGGTCGGGTACGAGTGCGAAGTAGCCGCAGCGCGCGAGGCGATCCGCGACGCCGCGGATCTGGTCGTTCAGCCCCCACCATTCCTGGATGACGACGACCGCGGGCGCGCCTTCGGTCTTTGCCGGCGTGGCGAGATAGCCCTGCAGTTCCTGGCCGTCCGGGCGTCGAAACGTGATCATGGAACCGGATGTTTGAGACATGAAACCGCTCCTTTTCGAAAAATGCGATGAGTGCGGCATCGGGGCCGGCCTGCGGGCACGGCGACGATCGGGCAAGCCGGGCGTCGTGGTTCCGCTCGCGTTCGTTTCGGCCGGCACCGACCACGCGGCCATTCTATGCGCAAACACCGGCTACCGTCGTGAACGGAGCCGCGCGGTACGCGATCCGCAAGATCGCGTCGATCGAGGGCAGGCAATCCGTTCCGGGAGCGGACGACCGGAAAGCAAACACCCCGCCCCGATGAACGGGAGCGGGGTGTTTCGTCTGCTGCGCGCGTATCGGAATACGCGGGCGCGTGTCCGGCTTACTGGCCGAAATACACGGAGTCGCGGCCATCCTGCTTGACTGCGATCGCGCGGCCGGCGCGTACGCCAGCGGCGGCTTGCGCGCCGTAGCCGGTTTCATCGGCGTTCGTCACGCGGGCCTGGGCGGTCTGCAGCGCGCGCGGGTAGTACTGATCGGAGACTTCGGGCTTGTAGCCGGCCTGTTCGAGCTGGACGAGTTCCGCGCGCACCTGGGCACGCGTCAGCTGGCCCGACGGGTTCGATTGTGCAAATGCGCCGTACGAGGCGGACAGGGCGGTTGCGGCGACGACTGCGTAGATGAACGACTTCATGATGACCTCCGGTTTCATTGATTTCGCGCTTCGCTTGTTGCGTTCAGCGGTTGATTGCATCGTAGCGATCGCGCTACCGGTCGGAAATACGCGTTCCAGCGATTAATTATTGCAACTGGGTAAACGATCCGGGCAGGCGGGTATTTCGTCTGATGATTGCGAGGGCGTCCGGTGCCTGGCAGGGACTGCGGATGGACCTTCGAGCGGGGCAATGTCGTCGATCGGCCGGGGCCACACAACGATCAGTTGAATCGCATTCCGAAATATTTGAACGAGGCCTTCGATATCGGCCGTGCCGTCCGTGCGCACTGCCGCGTCACTCGACCACGACCGCCTGTCGTTTCCGGTATTCGGCAGGCGTGATTCCGACATGCCGGGTGAACGACCGCCTGAGCGTATCGACATTCGCGAAGCCGCATTTCGCGGCGACCTGTTTCGGCGTGTCGTGGCCGTTCTCGAGCAAGTGGCGGGCGGCCGAAATGCGGGTCGCCTCGACCCATGCGGCTGGCGTCATGCCGACTTCCGCACGGAACAGCCGTGCGAAGTGACGCGGACTCATGCCCGCATGCTTCGCCATTTCCGCCACCGAATGCTCGAGCTCCGGATTTGCCGCGATCCAGCGCTGGACCTCCTGCAGTACCGAACGCCCGGCGGGGCGCGCCTCGCCCTTGCGGCTGAACTGGAGTTGCCCGCCCGGGCGCTTGAAGAACATGACCAGTTGCGCGGCGACGCGCCGCGCGATCTCGCGTCCGAGATCTTCCTCGACCAGCGCGAGCGCGAGATCGAGCCCAGCCGTGACGCCGGCGCCGGTGCGCAGCTTGCCGTCGCGCACGTACAGCGCGTCCGCGTCGACAGCGAGCGACGGATAGGCTTCGGCAAGCGCGCCGGCAGCGGCCCAGTGCGTGGTCAGGTGACGCCCTTTCAGCAGGCCGGTGGCCGCGAGGATGAATGCGCCGGTGCAGATCGAGCCGTAGCGCTTGCTCTGCACGGCTGTCGCTCGCAGCCACGCGAGGACGTCGGTGCGCAGTGCGATCCGGCCGGCGCTCGGCGCACCGGCGACCAGCAGCGTGTCGATTCGCTCAGGAATGTCGGGAACGATCCAGTCGGGCAGCAACTGCGCACCGGACGAACTGCGGATCGGACCGGACTCGCTTGCAATGATCCGCAACGTATAGAACGGCTTCCCGCATTCGGCGTTCGCTTGCGCGAAGACGTCGAGCGGTGCGGAGACATCGAGCAGTTGAACGCCCGGAACGGCGAAAATTCCTACGACCTTCGGCATGATCGATTGCGTGGCGTGTCGAACGTGACGGGTAGCAGTATAGAGGCGCCAGCGGCGCGTGACGCGGGCTGATGAGCCTGTTTCCTGCGTTCTTCTTGCCGCGCGGGCACCGTGTCCGTCCGTCGCACAAAATGGCAGGATTTGACGTAATGCGTCTATTGAAGCCAGCTATCGGTCTCCGGAGAATAAAGGGTGTTTCCAATGGAGGTCGATCATGACTGAGAACGTTGCAGGCATCACCATTCCCGATAGCCAACTGACGCGTGAGATCACTGAGCTCGTTCGCGATACCGCGTCTCCGTTGCTGTTCCATCATTCCAGCCGGGTGTTCTATTTCGCGGCGCTCGCGGGCCAGCGGCGCGGGCTGAAATACGATCCCGAGCTGCTCTACTGCGGCTGCATGTTCCACGACATGGGGCTCACGCACAAACACAGCAGCGCGTGCGAGCGTTTCGAGGTGGACGGTGCCAACGCCGCCCGCGATTTCCTGAAGGGCAAGGGCATCTCGCAGCAGGATATCGACGTCGTGTGGACCTCGATCGCGTTGCATACCACGCCGGGTATCCCGCAGCACATGCATCCGGTGATCGCGCTCGTTACCGCAGGCGTCGAGATGGACGTGCTGGGCCTGACGTATCCGGAATACAGCGACGTCGAGCGCGAGGCCGTCGTTCGTGCGCATCCGCGTACGCCGCACTTCAAGGAGGACATCATTCAGGCGTTCTACGACGGGATCAAGCACAAGCCTGACACGACATTCGGCAACGTAAAGGCCGACGTGCTCGCAGACAAGGATCCGCATTTCCACGCGGGCAATTTCTGCAGCGTGATCCGGGCGTCCGCGTGGGCCGGCTGATCGGCTTCCTTATGGCACACGATCCCCGGCACTGAGTAGGGGGAAACAAGAGCCGGGGTTGCGATATTGATCAGGAGTCCGATCATGTCGTGAAAGCAGGACGCTCGAGAACCGACTCGCGCCTGCGGCGACCGTGTCCATTCAGCACCGCTCCTGTTGCGTGGCGGTTCGTCTGTCCGGACATCGGCCGGCATCAGTCGACTGGCGGAATCCTGCCTTCCGACAAGGTCTGGATAAGCCGGGCGCGACGTCGCTCGAGATCCGCCAACTGACGCTCGATGGCTGCGAGGCGTTGCTGCTGGACCTCGGTGACCTGATCGCACGAGCGCGCGCCTTCGATCAGAAGCATGCAGTCGGGAAAGCCGCGAATGTCGTCGATGGTGAAACCGGTCGCAATCATGCGCTGAATCTGCCTGACCTGTGTGACTGCCTTGTCGGGAAACATGCGGTAGCCGTTACTTGCACGTACCGACGCGAGCAAGCCATGTTCGTCGTAGTGCCGGATCGACCGCACGCTTGCGCCGGTATGTTGCGAGAGCGCCCCTATCGTCAGCCATTTCTGCATGAGTATCGTGTCCATGAACGTCAGCCTGGCACATGCCGCTTGACTCTCACATCAGTGTAAGGGTTGAGACTCGGAGAACTGCTCACTTCCGAGGACTTTTTCATGCGGATCCGATCGCTGATTGATTTGCTGAACGCAGTAGTAACGGCGGCAATACTGATTACGTCGGTGCCAAGTGCCGTGGCTGCGCCCAAAAGCTACATGGTTACGTCGAAAGACGGCGTAAGACTTGCGGTTCAGGAAGACGGCAACCCCGATGGCCGCCCGGTGATCCTGATTCACGGTCTGCTCGGCAGTCGTTTGGACTGGGACGCGCAAGTGCAGAGCGCCGAATTGCGCCACTACCGCATCATTACCTATGATCTGCGCGGCCATGGTCTCTCGGACAAGCCGTCCGGAGCTGCGCCGTATCGCGATGGACGTCGTTGGGCCGATGACCTTGATGCCGTCGTCAAGGGCGCGCATGCGCGCAAACCCGTTGTGGTCGGTTGGTCGCTGGGTGGCGTAGTGATATCCAACTACCTCGCAGCCTACGGGGACCGCGACGTCGCGGGTGCCGTCTTTGTCGATGGTGTGGTCGAACTCGCACCTGGTCAAATCGTCGATCATCCCGAGGTCTATCGCGATATGAATTCGCCGGATCTGAAAACGCATTTGGACGGCGAGCGCAGATTCTTGGAATTGTGCTTCAACCATCGACCGGGTGCCGAGACCTTCAGCCGGCTTCTTGCCAATGCCGCGATGGCATCGTGGGATATGCAGCGGGCAATCCCGACGATGACGGTTTCCGCTGCCGAGGGGCTCGGCACAGCGCGCGTACCGCTGCTTTTTGTCTACGGCGGTCACGACGCATTGGTCGATACGCGCAAGACGCTTGCACGTGCGATCACGCTGAATTCACGGATCGCCACCAAGGTATATGCCGATTCGGGCCACGCGCCGTTTATCGAGGAGCCCGACCGGTTCAACCACGACCTGGCGGCATTCGTCAGGTCGGCGTCCGGGCGCTGAAGCCGTCGTGCACCAGCGGGGAAGGATGGCAAACGAAGTCGGACGAACCGCGGACAAGGACTTCTTTCCCGGTTCTGTCAGCCTCGATCGAGCGATTTCGCCATCTCGCGAATCTGCGCGTGGCGACGGGGACTGTTCACGCCCATCTTATAGTCGGAACGCTAATCGATAAAAAAGTTGTTACGTGACAACCATGTGATACTTGCATGGACTTTATATACTGAATAGATACAACCTTCCGCCGAAGCGAATCTTCGATTCGCGACCGTACTCACCTGCTTTCAGACCGGCGACGCCTGCCCGCCGCTGCTCTCACGAAGGCTTCGCCGGGTGCCACCTGCGCCCTCCAACCCGTTTCCGCCTATTTTCGGCAAAACGCCTATAATGATTGGGCAAATTGCCGGGAGAGGTCATGAGCACCATTGCTTTCCATCCTTCGGGCGTCGCGCATCCGCGTCAGGCCGAATTCACGATTCTCGAGCAGCTGTTGGCGATCCGCGTCCGATCGGGGGCCGATCTTGCCGAGTTGGCGAGCGCACGCGTCGACGTCTCGGTGATCGACCGTCTGTCCGAGCGCGGGCTGAAATCCGACGAGCTGGCCTTCATCATTCCGCGTCGCACGCTGAGCCATCGTCGCCAGGCGCACGAACGCCTGTCGCAGGAGGAATCCGACAAGGCGATCCGTCTCGCGCGCATCGTCGCGCAGGCGACGGCCACGTTCGGCGACCAGGACAAGGCGATGGCGTGGCTGCGCAACGGGCTCGAGCGCTTCGGCGGCCGCACGTCGCTCGACATGGCGAGCACCGAGCATGGCGCGCGGCTCGTCGAGGAAGTCCTCACGCAGATCGACGAGGGGTACTTCGCTTGACGACGCTGTGGCGGATCAGCAATTTCGCCGACCTGAAAGGCATCGGCGGGTTGCGCGCCGGCGGGCGCTGGCACTTTGCCGGGCAGCCCGTCGTGTATCTCGCCGAGCATCCGGCGCTCGCGCTGCTCGAGACGCTCGTTCATTTTGAAATCGCTACGGTCGCGCAATTGCCGAGCGGATACCAGTTGCTTCGCATCGAGGTAGCCGATTCGGTCGATATCGCCGAAATCGCGGAGGGCGACGCGCCTGACGACTGGCGATCCAACGTCGACTGGACCCGCAGCGCCGGCACCGAGTGGCTGCACACACAGCCGAGCGCGCTGCTGCGCGTGCCGAGCGTCGTCGTGCCGCACGCGCACAACTTCCTGCTGAATCCGCTGCATCCGGCCGCATCCGAGGCCCGTGTCGCGGAAGTCATGCAATCACCGTACGACACCCGAATTCTGCGGCTGATCCAGTCGAAGCAGGGCGAATAGGGCGCCGATCGACACGCGACCCGTGCCGGGCGCGGGCGGGATCAGCGCTCGTGCGCGGCCCGGTCGGCGGCCGCGTCGGGCGGCAGCGTCTGCCGGATGCGCGTGACCGTTCGCGCGCTGACGAGACCGAGCATCGCACTGACGTCGGCATGCGCGTGGCCTGCAAGCAACTGGCGGCGTGCATACGTATTGCGCAGCACGCGCGGGCTCAGGTCCGTCGCGTGGAAGCCGATCGCGGTCAACGCGTCGCGCACCACGAGCAGCAGGAACATGTCGTTCATCGCGCCACCGCCGCGCGGCGCGGGAAACAGCAACGCGGATGCCGGTGCGTCTGGCGAGCGCACGCGCCATGCGGCGAGCGGCGCCAGCGCAAATTCGGCGAGCGCGATCCGGCGTGCCGGCCGTGCCCGATCGCGCGGCACGGATAGCGCAGGCGGCCGCGCGTCGAGATCGGGCGCGCCGCAGGTGGTCGCGCGTATCTCGGCCGACGTGATGCCGCTCGCAAGTAGCAGCGCGACGATCGCGCGATTCCTGCAGTCGGCCGGCGTGTCGCCCGCTCGTGGCTGCACATGGCGCTGCAGCGCCGCGTCGGCATCGGGCGGCAGGTAGCACGGCTCGGGCTCGCCGTCCGGCCATGCGAGATCGCGCGTCGTCCGGCCGGCCGGA
This sequence comes from Burkholderia sp. Ac-20384, assembly GCF_017104605.1. Classification (NCBI taxonomy): domain Bacteria; kingdom Pseudomonadati; phylum Pseudomonadota; class Betaproteobacteria; order Burkholderiales; family Burkholderiaceae; genus Burkholderia; species Burkholderia sp. Ac-20384. The sequence continues at coordinate 52,121 of NZ_JAAGPE010000017.1, forward strand.
TGGATCGTGCGCACGCCGGCTTCGACCAGATGCCGGCTCAGCCGGTCGATCAGCTTCGCGTAACGCACGCGGGTCGACGTGCCGGGCGCGCAGGTACGCTCGAGTTCCGCCAGGAAGGCTGCGACGTGGTCGGGCCCGAACGTGGCGAGCGACACGCGCTGTGCAATCAGGTAACGCAGGAACCGTTCGAACATCGCGACGTGCTGCACGACCGATCGCGGCGCGAACGGCCGGCGATCGGCGCCGGTCGCGGCGGTTTCCTGCCACGCGCGGAAGGCGCCAACGGGGTCGTGAATCCAGCGATTCGTGTCCATGCACGATTTATAGCCGGACGCGGTGACGCCGGCAATCGTCCCGATGTCCTTTCGGCCGCCCGGCCCGATGCAAGCGACGCGTCAGTGCGCGGTACGCGTGTCGTCGATGTCGTCGTTGTTCATCGTCAGGTAGACGAGCACGAGCAGCAGCGTGATGAAGAAGCGGAACGCGTCCGGCACGCCGTTCCATTGTTTCGACATCCACATGCCGAACCACTCGCCGCCGACCGACATGAAGGCGACCTGCCACGTGAGGAAGCCGAGCGTCAGGCCGGCGATCGCATATGCCTTGGCCGCACGGAATGCAGCATCGCCGGTGCGTCGCGCGCGCAGCAGACGGACTCCGCCGATCCAGCACAGCACGGCCGTCAGCGTTTCCATCGAGATGATGCCGATATAGCCGACGTGATGAACCCACGTCGTACCGATCGCGCGATACATGATCCCGTTGCCGGGGAACGTCGTGTCCATCAGGAACACGTGATGCACGAACGCGAAATTCGTCGCGTAGTCGGTGATGTTGCCGAACGCGACGAGCGATGCGAAAAAAGCCATGGCAAGCACCATGGCTGCCTTGGAAAGACGAACGATCACAATGGACTCCGAAATGAATGGGCAGGCGAAAGCGCGACCGCGCGGCGATCAGCCGGCGTTCGGGGCGATACCTGCATGAGCGTGTCCGGCGGGGCCGGCGGTTTGCGTGCGTGGCACGGCGGCGCGGAGATCGGGACTGGAAAACCTGAAGCCGGGGCGGCGTCGAGGAGACGCACGCGCCGGCTGGATCGAGTGCCCGCGCCAGGAGGGAGCGGCGATTGTCGGTCGAACCTCGAGCGTCGTCAAGCGGGGCCTGCGCGCGTATCGCGCTGCCGGCCGTCGCCGTTATGCGTCGCGCGAAGGTGCAGTTGCCGCTACCGTGCCTACCTGTCCCCTTGCCCGCGCCAATGCAGCGAACGCCAGTTGCGTCGCAATGGCCGCGAGCGTGCCGGCCGCCATGCCGTTGCCGAGCACGATCTGCACCGGCGCACCGAAATGGCGATACAGGTTCGGCACCAGGATCGGCGCAAGGCCGACGACGAGCGCGGCTGCGAGCGTGTACTGGTTGGCGCGTGCGTGCAGGTCGACGCTGGCGAGCAGCCGGATGCCCATTACGCCGATCATCGCGAACACGACCAGCGCGGTGCCGCCGACCACGGCGGCCGGAATCGCATACGCGAGCCGCGCGAGCGGTGCAAACAGCGCGATGACGATCAGGATCGCACCGGCGGCAGCCGTCACGTAGCGCGAGCGCACGCCAGTCGTCTGCACGACACCGATATTCTCGGCGCTGGTCACGATCAACGGCGTGCCGAACAGCGCGCCGACCAGCGACGCCAGCGCATCGCCGCGTATCGTCTTCGGCACGTCGCGTGGCAGCGAGATCGGCTTGCCGCACGTTTCGCCGACGGCGACCGTCTGCGCGGTGGCCTCGGCCATCGAGATCGCGGTGAAGATCAGCAGCGGCAGCGCGGCCAGCACGTCGAAGCGCGGCATCCCGAACGGCAGCCATACCGGATGCGTGAACAGCGGGCCGCGCCACACGTCGGCGAGCGCCGGCATCGCATCGAGCGCCCAGCCGAGCGTCGCACCGGCCATCAGGCCGATCAGCACCGCGAGCCGCCCGAGCGTGCCGCGGAACGCACCGGCCACGACGACGGTGGCGACGATCGTCGCCAGCGCGAGACCGAGCGCGCGTGGCTGAGCGAAATCGGCCGAATCGGGTTGGCCGACGACGATCGTCGCGTAGATCCGGATCAGGTTGACCGACACGAGCAACAGCATCGCACCGACGACGATGCGCGGAAAGAGCCGCAGGCAGCGCGTGAAGACGGGCAGCAGCACCCAGTAGAACGCGCTGGCGAGCAACGCCGCGCCGGCCGCCGTCGGCAGGCCCGATTGCGCGGCGATGCCGGCGAACAGCATCGTCGGTGCGCCGCCGGGCACCATCACGAATGGCATGCGTGCACCGATCGGCCCGGCGCCGAGCGATTGGAGCAGCGTGCCGATCCCGCACGCGAAGAACGTTGCGCCGATCAGCTGGACCGTCAGCTCCGCGGGCAGCGCGAGCACTTTTGCGATCAGGAACACGGCCGTGATCGGGGACGCGGCCATCGACAACACGTGCTGCAGCCCGAACAGCACGAGCTGCCAAGCGGGCAGCCGCGTGTCGACGGGCGTTGGGATCGGATCGTGCGACACGGCAGGCCCCTTCGAAGCGAACGGCGACGAGCGCCGGAAACCGGCGATGAACGGAGGGTCAGTCCCGCAGCCAGGGCAGTTGCGCGGCGCTGTAGCGGAACGTCTGGAACACACTGTTGAGTTGCCCGGGGCCGGTCTTGCGCGCGGCTTCGTCCGGGTATTCGGCGAACCACGGAATCACGTATTCCCAGACGACCTCGCCGGCCGGCGTCACTTCGAACAGCCTGCCCGTCGACGATTCGGTGACGTGCGTGTTGCCGTTCGGCAAGCGCTGCGCGTTGCCCATGAACGGCGTGTAGAACAGGTTCACGACGTCGTCCGCGTACGACCACACGACGCGCTGCGTCGCCGGATCGATCTCGACGACGCGCGAGAACACGACGTGCGCGCCGTGGCGGAAATTGCCGTTGTCGAATGCGAGGATGTTGCCGTTCGCGAGCGGCACCGGCGCGTGCTGGTGCGACACGACGTCGGACCCGATCCGCAGGTCGACGCGGCCGGTTGCGCGGTCCACGCCGATGATGCCCGACGTCGTGCGCAGGCTCATCAGCACGCGGCCGTTCGCATCGACCGCGAGGCCGTTGACGAGCGGCCAGTGATAGCGCCCGAAGCCGGCCGCGATCGGGAAATCCTCGGGCCGCAGATGGTCGCGCGCATGCCATTCCCAGACGATCTGCCCGGCCCGGTTGACTTCCCGGATCACGTCCGAATACATCACCTCGTCGTCACCGTGCGGCGTGCCGCCCGGCACGCGCCGCGCGAACGCGGCGTCGACCGGCTCGCACGCGGCGTAGAGCAGGTTGCCGTTCGGCAGCCACTGCGCATCGTGGTGGTGCGCGGGATCCTCGTAGCGCCACACGGTTTCGCCTTGCGGCGTGACTTCGTAGAAGTCGCCGCCATGCCACATCGACCACGGCGCATAGCGTGATTCGGATTGCGGATGATTGCCGTTGTAGCCGAGGTTGCCGTTCGCGAGGATGACCGCATGGCGGCCGGGGCGCACGGGCATTTTCCACTGATGAGCGACCTCGCCGTCGATGCCGACGAGATAGACGTTGCCGTCGGCCGTCTGCGGCGCGATGAGCGTATAGCCGCCCGCTGACAGGGCGGGATCGTGGGCGATGAGGCCGACGCCACGGCGGCGCTGGGTAATCTGGTCGACGGTTGTCACTGCGGTCTCCATTCGAATCGGACACGGGGATGCAGCGGAATCTAGACGATCCGGACGGTCAGTAAAATCGGATTATTCTTGACGCCCTGTTCGAAAAAATCTAACGGACCTCATATGCGTTCGATATCGCAGACATTCCGCTGTTTCGACGAAGTCGCGAGACGCGGCTCGATCCGCAAGGCGGCCGACGCGCTGCACCTGACCGCTGCGGCGGTGCACCAGCAGATCCGCAATCTCGAGGAGCAGGTCGGCGTACCGCTGTTCGACCGGTTGCCGCGCGGCATGCAGTTGACGCTGGCCGGCGAGATCGTGATCGCAGCCGTGCGGCGCGGCCAGCGCGATTTCGACAATGCGCTCACGCAGGTCGAGGACCTGCGCGCGCTGCGACGCGGGCACGTGAACCTGGCGGTGCCCGCATCCACCGCGGAAAAGCTCGTGCCCGACGCGATCCTCGCCGCGATGCAGCGCTACCCGGGTGTCACGTACAGCGTGCGCTCGGGAAACGGCGAGAGCATCGTGCGCTGGGTCGAGACGGGCGAGGCCGACATCGGCTATGCGCTGCGCCGGCGCACGTCGGCGGGCGTCGTCGAAGTGCGCGCGTTCGCTCAGCCGCTGGGCGTCGTCACGGCACCGGGCCATCCGCTCGCGGCGTCCGGCGGCAAGGTGCGGATGCGCGACTGCTTCGCGCATCCGCTGATCCTGATGACACCCGACACGGAACTGCGCGCGATGTTCGACCAGATCGATGCGCGACAGCCGCGCAACGTGCGGCCACTGGTCGAGACGGGTTCGGTGCCGATGGTGCGGCGCCTGGTGGCCGAAGGCGCGGGCGTCGGCTTCCTGATTGCCGAGAACGTCGCGGAAGACGTGGCCGCCGGCCGGCTCGCATGGACGCCGCTTGCCGACGCGGGGGCGCGCTCGTTCAGCTGCATCTACCAGCGGGCGGACATGAGCGCGACCGTCGCGATGACGATGTTCCTCGCGTTCTTCTCCGAGACGATCGAAGCCATGGAAAGCGGCTTCGCGCCCGACGGCCGGGCAGCCGGTAAGCGCCGTCGGGCAGCAAAATAAGGACGTTGCGACGTAACGCCATCAGCCGCGCAGGCGCATCGCACTGCGATGCAGTGCAGTGCAGCACGCGAACCCGTGTGCGAGATCGGCGACGTTGCGTACGCAACGTCCGGTCGCATTACGTCATTCCCTTATTGCGGAAAAAATTTTGTTCATGGGACTATCGAACGCGTTGCCGGCGCACCGAGGGGGGCGCAGGCAGCGTGATGTCCATCGCAACGACCTACAAGAACATCGGCAGACAATGAACAGAACAGCGATTTTTCCGTATGCGTCCGCGTTGCTCGCGGCCACCCTGTTGACGGCATGCGGCGGCGACGTCGAGAACGAAGCAGCCCGCACGCCGACACCTTCCACCGATGCGAGCTGCCTCGCGGTCGACAACAGCGGTGCGACGGTCGTGGTCGGCTCGAACCAGCCAGGCGACCCGTCGTTGCCGGAAGCGTCGTCGGGTTATCGCACCGGGATGAAACCGGTCTATGCGAAAACCTATCTGGTGGCCACGTCGAACGCGTACGCAAGCGCGGCCGGTTGCGCGGTGCTGAAGAAAGGCGGTACGGCTGCCGACGCGGCGGTTGCCGTGCAGGCCGTGCTCGGCCTGACCGTACCCGAAGCGACGGGCCTTGGCTCGGGCGGCGTGCTGCTCTACTACGATGCGCGCGGCAAGACGCTGCAGGCATACGACGGCCGGGAAACCGCGCCAGCCGCCGCGACGGAGAACTACCTGCGCTACGTCGACGACGCGACCGACCAGTCCGCGCCGCTGCCGAACGCACGGGCGAGCGGCCGCTCGATCGGCACGATCGGCGTGCCGAGGCTCATCGAGGCGCTGCAGCAGGATCACGGCCGGCTGCCGTGGCAGAACCTGTTCGGCGATGCGATCACGCTCGCGACCAACGGCTTCCCGATCGGTGGCCGGCTCGCCGATGCGATCGCGGCGAACGCTGCGAACCTGAAGCGCGACCCCGAGGCCGCCGCGTATTTCCTGAACGCGGACGGTTCGCCGAAGACGCTCGGCACCGTGCTGAAGAATCCCGCGTATGCGCACACGCTGACGCTGATGGCGCAGTCGGGTGCGAATGCGCTGTACACGGGGCAGATCGCGCAGGACATCGTCGCGAAGATCGCCACGACGAAGGGCGCGGACGGTTCGACGCTCACGCCGGGCAAGACGACCGTAGCCGACCTGGCCGCGTACCAGGCGAAGCGTCGCACGCCGGTGTGCACGACCTATCGCAGCTACTGGGTATGCGGGATGCCGCCGCCGTCGTCGGGCGGCATCGCGGTCGCGTCGGCGCTCGGCATTCTCGAGAACTACGACCTGAAGTCGCTGAAGCCGACGGCGATCGATCTCGAAGGCGGCAAGCCGACCGTCGCGGGCGTGCATCTCGTCACCGAGGCCGAACGGCTCGCGTATGCCGACCGCGACAAGTACGTGGCCGATACGGATTTCGTGCCGCTGCCGGGCGGCACGTGGGATACGCTGCTGAACAAGCCGTACCTGAAATCGCGTGCGGCGCTGATCGACCCGACCAAGAGCATGGGGACCGCACAGCCCGGCAATCTCGGCGCGGTGCCGCTCGGTGTCGACACGACGCTGATCGAGCACGGCACGAACCAGTTCACGATCGTCGACGGCGACGGCAACGTGCTGAGCGCGACGACGACGGTCGAGTCGAGCATGGGCTCGTTCCACATGACCAACGGCTTCCTGCTGAACAACCAGTTGACCGATTTTTCCGCGAACCCGGTCGACAGCGCGGGCAATCCGGTGGCTAACCGCCTGCAGCCGGGCAAGCGGCCGCGCAGCTCGATGGCGCCGACGATCGTGTTCGGGCAGGCCGCGGACGGCTCGCGTGGCGATTTCGTGATGGCGACCGGTTCGCCGGGCGGCGGCACGATTCCGCAATATGTGGTCAAGACGCTCGTCGGCGCGCTCGACTGGGGGCTCGACGCGCAGCAGTCCGCGGGGCTCGTCGACTTCGGCGCGAGCAACAGCCCGACGACCACGATCGGCGGCGAGCACCCGAACGTCAACACGGCGAACAACGGGGCGAACGATCCACTGATCACGGGGCTGCTCGCGCTCGGGCACAAGGTGTCGACGTCCGCGCAGGCGAGCGGCGTCAATACGGTGATGCGCGTGACGGTCGGCCAGTCGCCCGCGTTGCAGGGCGGCACCGATCCGCGGCGTGAAGGCGTCGTGCTCGGCGATACGTTCCGGCCGTAATCAGGCGGTACGCGCACGGCCCCGATCTGCCCGCATTCACCGACGGGCCATCGGGGCCGCACATCGTGAAGGAGTCGACATGACGAACGCGCATCTGCTTGAAATGGACGCCATCCTGTCGGTGCCGAGCTTTTTCGACTTCCTCTGCGACCTGGATTGCGACCGCGCGCTGGACAGTCGCGATGCCGAGCCGTTCGATACGCAATGGATGACGTCGTTCGACGAAGTCGACGACGATCCAGGCGCAGCGGTCGACCGGTCCGCCGTAAGCGTGCTGAGGGAAAAGGCGTTCAAGCTCGCGTTTGGCGCGTCGGGGAACGCCGCTGTGGCGGCTTGCGTATCCGACGATATCGAACTCATCGCGAGGAGCAGGTTGTCGGGCAGCATCGACGGCTGGCCGACGCACGTTCTTTGGCATGCTTATAGAAGCGGCCGGTTTCCCTGCTAGCCGTTTCGCTTGCCTGGTTTCTCGATCCGTTGCGATCGATCGCGTTGCCGCCGCGGAATGCTCCGCGTGGCGTACCTCCCAGGTTCATCCAGTCCACCAATCAATCCCGCCGCAAGCCGCCGATTGTCAAGCAGTGTGAGTCAATCGTCAGCATTTGCAACGGAAGTAACAGTCCCCGCAAATCAATCGTTTTGCTCGTTCGCGCCGCTACATTAGCTCCACCTGCCGCACGTCGCGGCAAGGCATGCGACAAGCCGCACGAAGGCGGCCCGCAGCAACAACGTCTTTGGGGAGAATGACCATGAACAAGATTCGTACGATTCTGGTGGGTGCTGCACTGACGGCGATGGCGACTTCGGCTGCGTTCGCACAGACGGCCCAGACCGGTGCCCAGGGTTCCGCAGGTGTCGGCGCGCAGGTTCAGACGCCGCTGCTCGGTGGCGGCGTGGGCGTGCAGGCTGGTGGCGGCGCGAATGCGGCAGGTTCGGGTTCGGGTGCGGGCAACGCCGTGGGCGGCGCACTGAACGGCGTCGGCAAGACGGTCGGCGGCGTGGGCTCGGCAGCCGGCAATGCAGTGGGCGGCGCGACGCATGCAGTCGGTTCGGCAGCGGGCACCGCGAAGGATGCCGCCGCATCGGCCGTCCACTCGACGAAATCGCACGTGAAGCACGTCGCAGGCACGGCGAAGAGCCACGCGCAAGGCGCGGTGTCGACGGCAGGCGACGTTGCAGGCGGCGCGAAGGCGAAGGCCGGTGAGGCGCTCGAAGGCGCAACGAACCCGGTGAAGGGTGGCGCATCGGTCGGCGTGAAGGGTTCGGCGTCGGCGCAGGGCGGCGCGCTGTAAGCGTCACGCTTCCCGACACAGCCCGGCCCGCTTCGATGCGGGCCGGGCTTTTTTTATCGGCGCGCGGCGCGCCGTTCATCCCGTTCTCGATATCAGTTCATCCGGGTACGCAGATTCGGCAACGCAAAGTCCGAGATCGAACATGCCTGATCCTGCCGAGGAGACATGGCATCACTCGCACCCAGCCAACGCCCGCCCGGACGCTCAACGCACAGAGCCGCCGTGATTGGCCATGTCTGCATTGCGTGCGGCGAGCAATGCGATCAGGCCGTCGATGCCGTGCTTGCCGATTTCGTCGCTGAATTGCTGGCGATAGATCTGCACAAGCCACACGCCGAGCAGATTGAGGTCGTAGACGCGCCAGCCGTTCGCCGTGCGATAAAGGCGATAGTCGATCTCGACCGGTTGCCCGTTATAGATCGCGACCGTACGGACGACTGTATCGGCGCGATTGGCGTCACCGTGTGTGCCGGGGTACTGAAATTTCTGATCGGGCGTGAGCAAGCCTAGTGCGCCTGAATACGTGTGAATCAGCAGACGCTGGAATTGTGCGGTGAGTTCGTCCTGCTGCGCGGGCGTGGCCTCGCGCCAGTGGCGTCCCGTCGCCAGGCGCGTGGTGCGGCGAATATCCGTGTACGGAAGGATGTCGCGGTTGACGATATCCATGATGCGTGACGTATCCGCGGGATCGATCGCGCGTTTGCGCAATTCGTCCTGCACTTTCTCGGTCGCGGTTTGAATCAATACGCCCGGATCGGTTTGATCCTCGATATGCACATAGTTGCCGCTGTCGCTCGCGCTACAGATTGCCGGGCAGGCCATCGAGCCCAACACAAGCGAACAGCAGACGATGAGTTTTCGGGAATGGTTTCGCATCTTTGCATTGAAAGTGTGCTGCGACAGGGGGGCATTGGTGCGGCAGCCAACCTCAATGAAGTTATCTGCCGTCAATACAGGAACGCGGCGGCACGCAGTGAACTGTGGCAAAGACGGAGCATGGCGGCCGTGTACGTGATGTCACACGGTTTCTTGCCCGAAACGACGCCGTGCTGCGTTCCATGTGTTTCGGTTGCGCCGGGGAATAGGGCAGTCGTCGCCAAAGCGTGTCGTGCGATAAGGTGGAGCATGCACCGATAGCCGGATCGCGTCGAGATGGACGGGCGGCAACATATCGTTTCACCTTGCGAAGCGACGCGCGAGTCGTCAGTATTTGTGCGCGTCCCGGATGCGAGCCATATTTCGAAGTACGGAACATGGAATCGACAAGAACGCGGACGCGCTCATCCGTTTCCGCTCAGTGCCGCGAGTGCGGCTCTGTCCGCTTCCAGCGCCCGCGGAATCAGCGCATGCAGCGCTTCGATGAAGGTCTTGATTTTCGCATCGAGATATTGTCGAGACGGGTACAGGACGTGTGCTGTCAGCGGTTGTAACGTATGTTCGGGCAGCACACGCACAAGGGCGCCACTGCGCATCGCCGGCAACGCGGTCGGCATCGGAACCGCGCCAATACCCGCTTCCTCGCGCAATGCCGTCGCGAGCGCGTCGGCGCCGTTGACCAGGAACGACGCCGGCGGCAGACGAAACAGCTCGTCCCCGTGCGGCCCGTCGAAATGCCAGAGATCGTGCGGAAACAACGACGACACGATCGGCACGCACTGGTGTCCGTCGAGGTCGGCGACACTGCGCGGCAGGCCGTGTCGCGCAAGATACGACGGCGACGCGCAAAGCACGCTGTGCAGTACGCCGAGCCGCTGTGAAATAAGACCCGAATCGGGCAGTGTCGTTGCGGTCAGTTGCAGCGACACGTCGTAGCCTTCTTCGAGCATGTCCGGCACCTTCTGGGACAGCGTCAGGTCGACCGACACCGCCGGATGCTGCTTGCGGAACGCGACGACGGCCGGTACGACGTACGACTGTCCGAAGCTCGTCGGGCTGTGAACGCGCAGACGACCCGACGGGCGCGCTTGCGCATCTGCCGCCTCTGCCTCGGCTTCGTCAATCGATGCAAATATTTGCTCGCAACGCCGCATATAGCGCTCGCCGGCTTCCGTCAGTGCGATACGACGCGTCGAACGATTGAAGAGACGCGCGCGCAAGTGCGTTTCCAGCGCGCTGATTGCGCGCGATACATATGAAGTCGTCGTGTTCATGCGTGACGCCGCGCCGGTGAAGCTGCCCTCTTCGGCGACGCGTACGAATGCCTTCATGCTCTGCAGTATGTCCACGATTCGTCTGTTGTTGATCCGGCAGAATGTGGGTATCGGATGAAACCCGAAAAGATCTGTCGAAGAGAGTTAATGTGCCGCTAGCAAGCGTGAGGGTCGAGGATAGTCGGGGATGGGGATTTTCCCGCCGCGCTATTGTACGGACTCTCTTCAACGGTTGCGCTGAGACGGGTACTTGCGCGACAAGCTCCTTGCAGCGTGGATGGCCGGCTCTTGATAGTCCGCTTCGGCGCGCTGTCGAGGGCAGCCTCGCCAGGCGCGGTGGTTCGCGTCGGTACCTGATGCTTCAAATGCGATTCAAAGGGATAGCGTGATAAAGGCAATCTTCTTCGACTACGATGGGGTGCTGACGGCGGATAGAACCGGGTCGGTCACGACAATCCGATACCTGAGCGAACAGTCCGGCGTTGAGTACGACATGCTTCGGAACGCTTTTGCTCGCCATAACGCGGACCTGTTGCTTGGAAAGACGACGCACAACGCGATATGGCGAGCCGTCTGTGAGTCGGTTCGGCATGAGCTCGATTTCGGCTGGCTTGAAGCGGCATTTTTGAGCACGCCGGCGAACGCCGGAATGTTTGACCTCGCTCGACGCCTGAAACCGTTTTATGCGCTGGGAATCATCACGGATAACAAGAAGGGCCGAATCGATTGTCTGCGGAAGGCTCAGCGACTCGACGATCTGTTCGATCCGATTGTCGTGTCCGCGGAAAGAGGATCAGGCAAGGAAGGGGTTGCAGTATTCGAGTACGCATTAGGCTGTCTCGATGTGAAGCCGGAAGAAGCCATGTTTATCGACAACACGCCCGAAAACCTGATTGCCCCGAGACAGTTGGGCATGCACGCGATCCTGCACGATGACAGCCGGAACGATATCGACGGATTGATCGCGACGTTGACGACGGAATTCGATCTCAGGTTGCGCTGACATCGCGTACCTGTTCGTGCTGCCGGTTGGGCTCGTCGCTGGTGCGCCGGGCGGCGTCACCGGCACGGGCCCGCGACGGGCGGCGTGCGCGCCCCCTGCCCATTGCCTGTCCGCCATGCTTAAATAGCGGGGCTCCCGGTTGCCGGGCCGCCGCAATCGTGGCGCCGGCCGATACGGGCCAGCACGTCCGATCGACATCGTGACGGCAGACGACACCAAAACGCCGTTCCGGCCAGTCCGGCGCGGCCCGATAACATTCCGAGGCTTCACGTCATGACCATCCTGTTCCGTCTTCTCGCGCTCGCCTGCGCGCTCTGGCTGGCCGCCTGCGCAGCGCCGCCTCCGCCGCCCGCCAGCACCAGTGCGTCCGCCGCTGCACCGGATGCCAGCGAACGCCGCGGGCTCGGCACCGCGTGGGGCGAGTCGGTGCGATCCGAAACCCGCCAGGTCGATTTCGAACGCGCGGATCCGGCGAAGCCGACGGATCTCGCGTCGGTCTACTACAACGATGCGTTGCCCGGACACCCGGCCGCGTCCCAGGTTCGCCGGTTGCCGACGCGCGTCGCGCTTGCCAACGGCGACATCGCGCTGTCGTTTACGGACGAAAAGGGTGCGCCGTTGCGTCTGGCGCGCAGCGATGGCCGCTGGCACATGGCGGGCGTCGAAGGTTCGCGCTACATGATCGTGTTGCGCAACCAGGGGCGCCGCACGTTCGAGATCGTGTCGAGCGTCGACGGGCTGGACGTGCTGTCGGGCCGGCCGGGCAGCTATACGAACGGCGGTTACGTGCTGTATCCGGGTCGCACGCTGACGATCGAGGGCTTCCGCAAGAGCCGCGACGAAGTCGCCGCGTTCCGTTTCGCGGCAGTGCCCGACAGTTATGTCGCGAATTCCAAGTACGGCGATGCCGCGAACGTCGGCGTGATCGGCGTCGCGGTGTTCGCGCAGAAGGAGAGCGAGGAGGAAGCGCTGCGCCGCAACGCGAATCCGTTCCCCGGCAATGACAACGGCTATGCGCCGCCGCCGGTGCCGCGCGGCGAGTGACGGCGCCTCGTGGATCAGCCGCGTGCGTCGTGACGAACGATGCACGCGGTGCGCGCCTGAATCGGGGCTGCCCGAACGGCATGCCCGCGCATGCGATGAACTTCACGACAATCCTGCGCGATTCATGCGGACACGGATCAACCCGACGAAATCGATAGCGTTGAAGCTTGTGGCGCTGGCGCTGCTGGCCTCGCATGCTGTCGTTGCCTGCGCCGAAACGCCGGCCCCCGAATCGGTGCGGCTCGCCAACGATCACGAAATCGAATGGGTGCGCCCGGGGTTGGTCGACGTCGATGCAGCCCGCCACCAGAAATCGGCACTGATCGTGCCGGCCGCGCTCCGCCGCGCATTGCGCGATGCATCGAGCGTCGCGTTCCCGTCGGACCATGCGAAGCGGATCGACGGCAACGACTATCTGCTGGTCGTCGTCAACCGATCGTCGAACAACCGCCCGACCGGATATTGCGGTGCGGGCGAAGAAGGGGCGCTGTACGTGCTGGAATTGCACGGCGCCCGTGCTGTGCCGCGTTTCTCGCTGCCGGTTCAAAGCTGCGTCGACTCCGTGTCGCTCGACACCGATGGTGGAGCGCAATCCCCCTACCTGGCGATCGCGTGGCGCGACGACCCGATCGGCATCGACATCCGGTGGGAATATCTCGCGCACGGCGGTGCAACGCATCGCGTCTATCGTTTCGTGAACGGCACGTTTGTCGAGGCTGAGGTTCCGCAGTCGCGCGGCCGGGCTGCGGCACAATAGCCGTTCGAATGCGCATCGCGTGCTTCCCCACGTTCCGGATCGACGGAGAGCCTCATGTCGTTACCCGCTTTCAGGTACCATCCCGACCCGCTGGCAACGGGCAGCGTGATCCGCTCGAACGCGCGCTGCGTGTGTTGCGGCGTTGCGCGCGGTTACGTGTACACCGGCCCCGTGTATGCGGTCGACGAGTACGAGCAATGCATCTGCCCGTGGTGTATCGCCGACGGTTCGGCGCACGCGCGGTTTGACGCAGTCTTTACCGACACGGACGGCATCGGCGGCGGCGAATGGGACGAAGTGCCCGACGCGGTCGTCGACGAAATCGCCTGTCGCACGCCGGGCTTTCAGGGCTGGCAGCAGGAACGGTGGTGGACGCATTGCGGCGACGGCGGGCAGTTCATCGGCCGTGCGGGCGCCGGTGAACTGAGCACGCTGGGCCCGCAGGCCGTTGCGTCGATTCGGGAGTCGGCCGGACTCGACGAGGGCGCCGAGTGGGAGCGCTTTTTTGCCGCACTCGACAAGGACGGCTCGCCGACAGCGTATGTGTTTCGCTGTATCCATTGCGGCGAACTCGGCGGCTACCAGGATTGCGACTGATGGCCTGGCTGGCGGCATCGCACGGCGATCGCAGGCCCCATCGTCATGAAACAGAGGAATCTTCGTGAAGTTCATCCACGCGGCAGACATACACCTTGACAGCCCGTTGCACGGCCTGAGCGCGTATCCCGACGCGCCGGCCGCGCAGTTGCGCAACGCGTCGCGCGAGGCGCTGCGGCAACTCGTGGATCGTGCGATCGAAGAGGAAGTCGCGTTCCTTGTGATCGCCGGCGACCTGTACGACGGCGACTGGAAGGACCACAACACGGGCATCTTCTTCGGCCAGCAGATGGGGCGCCTGCGCAAGGCCGGCATCCGCGCGTTCGTCCTCGGCGGCAACCACGACGCCGAAAGCGAGATGACGAAGAAGCTGACGCTGCCCGACAACGTCACCGTGTTCGGCCACCGCAAGGCGGAAACCCACAAGCTGCCGGAATTCGACGTCGCGCTGCACGGGCAGAGCTTCAAGGACAAGGCCGTCGTCGACAATCTCGCGATCGGCTATCCGGACCCGGTGCCCGGTTACTACAACATCGGCGTGCTGCACACCGCGCTCGAAGGCTATGCGGCGCACGCAAATTATGCGCCGTGCACGCTGGCCGAACTGCACGCGAAAGGCTACGACTACTGGGCGCTCGGCCACGTGCATGAATTCCAGCAGTGGTCGGGGCCGTCCACGGTGGTGTTTCCCGGCAACCTGCAGGGGCGCCATATCCGCGAGACGGGCCGCCGCGGCGCGGTGCTCGTGACGGTCGAGCAAGGCCGCACGCAGGTCGAGCGGCTGTATCTCGACGTGCTGCGCTGGGAAGCCGTGTCGGTGGACGCGTCCGACTGCTTCACCGTTGCCGACCTGTCGAGAAAGATCGGCCAGTCGCTGGAATCGCTGCTGACTGTCGACGGCCATGTGCCGCGCGCGGTGCGCGTGACGGTCACGGGGCGCACCCCCGCGCATGGCCTCTTTTTCGGACGCGCGCCGCAGTTGCGCGCGGAGGTGCTGAACCAGATCGGCATCATCGGCAACGAGCGGCTGTGGCTCGAGAAGGTCCGGCTCGCGACGTCCGCGGCCGATCATCAGCCGGGCGAAAGCGAGCAGCTTGAAGCGCTGGAGGACCTGAAGCAGATCCTGGCTGATGCCGCGCGCGACCCGGATTTCCTCGAACTGCTCGAGCGCGACCTGAAGCCGTTCGTCGGCAAGGTGCGCAGCGACGTGAAGGAAGAGGTGCCGTTGTTGACGATGGCACGCGCGGGCGAGCTCACGGCGCTCGTCGAGCAGGTCGGGCCTGCGTTGCTGGCGCGGCTGGCGCGGGGAGAATAAGCGATGCGCATCAATCAGCTCGATCTGATCAAGTACGGCAAGTTCACCGACGAGACGCTGCGTTTCCCGTCGGCCGGCGAGGATTTCCATGTGATCGTGGGGCCGAACGAGGCCGGCAAGTCGACGATCCGCACGGCCGTGTCGGAGCTGCTGTTCGGGATGAAGCTGCAGACGCCGCTCGATTTTCTGCACAGCACGCCCGAACTGCGGATCGGCGGCGTGCTGGAGAGTGGCACGGGCGAACTCGCGTTCCACCGCGCGCGCGGGCGCAGTCCGCTGCGTACGCCCGCCGACGACAAGTTGCCGGACGACTATCTGGCCGCCGTTCTCGACGGCGCCACGCGCGAATTCTTCGAACAGATGTTCGGGCTCGATCACGGGCGTCTGATCGACGGCGGCCGAAGCATTCTCGACGCATCCGACAAGCTCGGCCAGGTGCTGTTCGAATCGGCGGCGGGTGTCGGCAGTCTCGGGCCGGTGCGCGAAGAGCTCGATGCGCGTTCGGTCGAGCTCTGGGCGCCGCGCCGCAGCGGCAGCGCGTTTGCACTGGCCGAATCGTCGTTCAACGAAGCCGTGACCGAACTAAAGACGGTTCAGGTGCGCACGCGCGACTGGGTCGAACGCAAGGACGCGCGCGAAGCGGTCGAACAGCAGATCGAGCAGGCGCGCGCGGAGCAGCGTCGGCTCGAAGCGCTGCGCTCGAAGCTCGAACGCGTGCGGCGGCTGGCACCGTACCTGAAGGAGCTGACGGTCAAGGACGCGGCGCTGGCGGAACTGGGCGCGGTCGTCGAGTTGCCGCCCACCGCGTATGCGGATCTGCTGAAGGCGCAGGGCGATCTCGCGGCCGAACAGAAGGTGCTCGAGGAACGGCGTGCCGACCTGCTCGCGAAGCGGCAGACGCGCGATGCGATCGACACCGACGCCGACACGCTGGCGCTCGAAGCCGACATCGAAGCGCTCGACCGGCTGCGTGGTGCGTGCATGAATCACGCGCAGGATCTGCTGTTGCTCGGCGCGGATGTCGAGCGTCACCTGTCCGCCGCATTCGCTGCGGCCGCCCAGCTCGACTGGCCGACGGACGAAGCGGCGCTGCGTGCGTCGCTGCCGACCGCGCTGTCGCTGAAGACCGTTGCAAACCTGTTGCGTGAGCACGGTGCGCTGCATCAGGCGCTTGCCGGCGCACGGGAGTCGCTGGATGAACGCACGCGCGAGCTTGCGCAGGTGCAGGAACAACAGGCACGCCTGTCGACCGTCGATGTGCCGGAGGCACTGCGTGCGGCGCTGGCCGATGCGCAGGGTTTTCGCAACAGTGGCCAGCGCGAGCAGGCACTCGAACATGAAATCGCCGCCGCCGAACGCACACTGTCCGGCGCACTCGATGCGCTCGGCCAGTGGCGCATGCCGGTCGACGCGCTGCGTGCACTCGACGTGCCGTCGGCGGCGCGGCTCGGCACACTGCTGAAGGAGGACAGCGAACGCGCGAGCGCGGTCGCTGCGGCACGCGACGCACGGGACGGCGCGCTTGAAGAGCTCGAGCGGCTTGAACTGCAGGAGAAGCATTTCGCGGAGAACCACAAGGTCGTCACGACCGCCGATGTGCTGGCGGCGCGTGCGCGGCGCGACGGCGCGTGGGGCGATATCCGCAGCGGCGCGGTCGATCTCGCAACGGGCGCACCGGCAGTCGACGACGCGATTCGCCTTGCGGACGAACTCGTCGATGCACAGCTCGGTGCGACGCAGGCGGCGGCGACGTTGCAGTCGCTGCGTCAGCAGGTCGAATCCGCACGTGCCGGCGTGACGCGCAGGCAGGCCGCATTGGACGAGCGCGAGCATGAGCTCGCCGCGCATCGCGACGCGTGGGCCGCGCTCGCGACGACTGCAGCGGTGCCCGGCATGCCGCTGGCGGCGATGGGCGACTGGCTCGCGAAGCGCGATGCGGTGTTCGCCGCGCAGGCCGACCTCGACCGGCAGCGCCGCGAGTTCGACACGATTCGCGCCGCGCGGGCTGGTGCCGAAACCACGTTGCGCGCTGCGCTGCGCACCGTGTCGCGAGGCGGCGAGTCGGACGGCCTGACGGCACTCGTCGCGATCGCCGAGACGTTCGTACAGTCGGCTGAGAAAGCGCTCGCGCAGCAGGACAGCCTGGAGGATCGCGCGCGGGAAGCGGAACGCGGATGTGCGACGGCGCAGTCGCGCGCCGGCCACGCGCAGACGGCCTACGATGCGTGGCACGCGCAATGGCGCGACGCGCTGGCCGACGCAAAACTGTCCACGAGTGCGGCGACGCTGGCGGCGGCGGAAGGTGCGCTGGGGCGCGCCAACGCGGTGACGGCCGAACTGGCCGACGCCGACGCGCCACGCAACCGGATCGCGGCGATCCGCGCGGAGTTGGCCGCGCTCGAGGCGGGCGCAAGGCGGCTTGCCGAAGCGCTCGCGCCGGAATGGCTGACGAGCGGCGACTGGCCGGACGTCGCGCGCCGGCTGACGATGCGCCTTTCGACTGCCCGGGAAATCGCGCGTGCGATCGGTCGTGCCGATGAGGCCGTGCGGCAGGCTGACGGCAAGGTCGCGGATGCGGCTGCCGCGGTGGCGGGGGCCGATGCGCGCATCCAGCCGCTGCTGCAACTGGCCGGCGTTGCGTCGATCGACGCGGCGCTGCCGCTGGCCGAACGCTCGGATCGCCAGCGCCAGCTTCGGCAGTCGGTCGATGCCGCGCACGAGGCACTGGTGCGCGATGGTGACGGCCTGTCCCGGTCCGCCGTCGAAGCGGAAGTCGCGGAGCAGGACATCGCCGACGTACCGGCGCATCTCGAAGCGGTGAAGCAGTCGCTCGGCGATGCCGGCAAGCGGTTGAACGAGCTTGCACAGCAGCAGGTCGTGGCCGATCAGGCGTTCGGTGCGATCGACGGCCAGGCGAACGCGGCTGTTGCCGAGTCGAAACGGCAGGAAGCGCTGGCCGCGATGGGCGATGCAGCCGAACAGTATCTGGAGGCGGCCACGGCGAGCCGGTTGCTGAAGTGGGCGACGGATCGCTATCGCGACCAGAAGCAGGGGCCGATGCTCAGGCGCGCGGGCGAGATCTTTGCCGGGCTCACGCTGGGCGAATTCGCACGGCTGACCGTCGATACCGAACGGACGCCGCCCGCACTATATGCAAGGCGGACGAAGGGCGCATCGGTCGAGGTCGCCGGGTTGAGCGAAGGGACGCGTGACCAGTTGTTCCTCGCGCTGCGGATCGCGGCGCTGGAGCTGCAGCTCGGCAGCCGGACCGCGCTGCCGTTCGTGGCCGACGACCTGTTCATCAACTTCGACGATGCGCGCGCGAAGGCCGGCCTCGATGCGCTGCGCGATCTGTCGACGCGAACCCAGGTGTTGTTCCTGACGCATCACGACCACCTGCTGCCGCTCGTGAGGGATGTATTCGGCGGGCGGGTCAACGTGGTCGAGTTGCAGCGTGCGCCGGTGGGTGCGTGATGCGGTGCGTGCGGAAATGCCGGCACACGGGCAGGGTCATCGCGTACAGGTAGTATGTGCGGTTCCGAAATGCACGCGGCCGGTTCGGCCGATCGTGGGTCTGGCCACACGAGGGGGAATATGAAAAAGCTGGTAGCCGCTATTGCGTTCGCGGCGGACAAGCATCGCAATCAGCGACGCAAGGATGAAGAAGCGTCGCCGTACATCAATCATCCGATCGCGCTTGCCGACGTGCTGGCCAACGAGGCCGGCGTCGAGGACGAGCGCGTGATCGTCGCGGCCGTGCTGCACGATACGGTCGAGGATACCGAGACGACCGAGCAGGAATTGCTGCGGCTGTTCGGCAAGGACGTGGCGGACATCGTGATGGAAGTCACCGACGACAAGTCGTTGCCGAAGGAGGAGCGCAAGCGCCTGCAGGTCGAGCATGCGGCGACCATCAGCCGGCGCGCGAAGCTCGTGAAGCTGGCCGACAAGATCTGCAACCTGCGCGACATCGCGCGGCACCCGCCTGCGGACTGGCCGCTCGAACGCAAGCAGGCGTACTTCGACTGGGCGAAGTCGGTCGTCGATCCGATGCGCGGCGTGCATCCCGGCCTCGAAGCGATCTTCGACGCCGCGTACGACGCACGGCCGGCGGACTGAGGCGTCCGCATGCGATCGGCTCGATCCATTGAATCCGCCGCGCGGCAATCGCCGGCCGTGGCGGGTGTCGATGTGGGCGGCGAAAAAAAGCAATGCGATCTCGTGATCCTGCGCGGACAGACGGTCGTCTGCCGCGAGGCACGGATCGCACCCGAGGCGGTGCCTGCACTGTGCCTCGCCCATGACGTCGTGGCCGTGGGTGTCGACGCACCGAGCCTGTGGTGGACGGGGACCGGGCGCCGGGCGGCCGAACAGGCGCTCGCGCGCGAGCGGATCTCGTGTTTTCCGACGCCGTCGCGGGAGCAGGCGGTTGCGAGCACGTCAGGCTTCTTCGACTGGATGTTCATGGGAGAGCGTGTCTACCGCGCGCTCGCGGATGCCTATCCGCTATTGACCGACGCCTCCTATGCGGGCGGGCGCGCGAGCTTCGAAACCTATCCTTATGCGATTACCTGCGCGATGCTGGGTAGGGACGTCGCATCGGCGAAGCAGAAACGCAACCAGCGCCGGCAATTGCTGGAGCGACTGGGAGTCGACGTGTCGACGCTGAAGTCCGTCGATGCGCGAGACGCGACCCTTTGCGCGTTGACGGCGCAATGTGTCATCGACGGGAATGCGCACGCGTATGGCGATGCGGAGGGCGGATATATCCGCGTGCCGATCGTGAACGAGACGATCGTTCTCGACGCACGGTAGTCGTGTCGCGCGTCGCGTGCGAGAGGCGCAGCGAGAAGGTGAGCTTTTGCGGGAGGGGCGTGGCCAGTGTGACGACTGAAGCGTCACGCTGCGACTTTCGGCCGGCCAGCATCGGGATGGCTGACGCACACGACATGATGCCGGTGCGCGACGCGATCCCGAGCGGCGTGACTTAATCCTCGAGGATGGCCTTCGGCACGCTGGACAGGTCGCAGGCTTGTGCCTGTTCGAAGTAGCCGTCGGCATCGTCGATCATCACGACGGCGACGTCGATCAGCTCGTCGAGCCGTTGCAGCAGCGATTCACGCCACTCGATGTCTTCGTCGCGCTCGGGCGTCTTGTCCAGTTGCTCGATGATCGAGTCGGCGGTCTGCAGGAAAGGAATCGCCTGCTGATAGTTTTCGATCGAGACCATCGCAGCGTTGCGCGCGCCGACGAGTCGTTCGCGGTGCTCGTCCGCCAGCTCGGATTCGCCGCTGATCCGCGGCAATACATCCGAGATGCGTTGCAAAAGCGGCGGCGCCTGTTCTTCCAGGATGATGGCGCGCTCGCGCAGCGCTGCATATTCGTCGCGAAGGTCGGCGTCGCCGGGTTGAGTGGTGCTGTCCATCGTGGATATGAGTGCGTGGTTCGGTCGCGGCATGATACTCGACCGCACCCGATTCCTTGCTCGTTTCGCGACCTCATATATAGGGGGGCGAGAGGTATACGTCACATCAATAGAGGACGGCCAGTGTTGCGATGCCGGGCCCGTCGAGCCCCAAGCCCCCGTGCGCGTCAGCGCACGGGGGCTTTTTCAAACTTTTTTCACAAAGGGGCTTGCGCAGTTGGGGGCGGGTGCTTAGAATCACGCCTCTTTCGCGCTAACGGAAACACGGCGCGGAAGAGGGAAGCAGGGTTGGCGGTGTGCTGCAGTCTGAAGCGCGCCACTGGCCTGGAAGTTGAGCCCCGCAGTCGCAACGATGTAGTGAAAAAAGTTGTTGACGAAATGCGAAACACGGTTCATAATCTCGCTTCTCTGCTGCTGAAAACGCAGCGCTGCTGAGAAACACGAAGTTCCTCGCAGAAACGCTCTTTAAAAATTAACAGCCGATAAG
>NZ_JAAGPE010000186.1:0-20020 GCF_017104605.1 Burkholderia sp. Ac-20384
TTCGCGGACTCGTCGAGCACGGCCTGCGCCGTGTCGTAACCGGCATCCTCGAAGCCCGGCAACTGCGCAACGGCGTCGATGCCGGCCAGTTCCTTCAGCACGAACAGCATGTCCTTGACGGGGGCGTGATAGCTCATGGTGTGTCTCCCTCTTCTCTCTTCTGTCGATGGCGAAAAAAAGGGGCGCTCGTCGCGCCCCTCTTCTCGTGTGCTTACCGCCGAAGCGTCACACTGCTTTAGCCGAGCTCGGCGACGAGCTCCGGCACGAGCGCGAACAGATCGCCGACGAGGCCGTAGTCGGCCACGCTGAAGATCGGTGCTTCGGGATCCTTGTTGATCGCGACGATCACCTTCGAATCCTTCATGCCGGCCAGGTGCTGGATCGCACCCGAGATGCCGACCGCGATGTACAGCTGCGGTGCGACGATCTTGCCGGTCTGGCCGACCTGGTAGTCGTTCGGCACGAAACCGGCGTCGACTGCCGCGCGCGAGGCGCCCAGTGCCGCGCTCAGCTTGTCGGCCAGCGGCTCCAGTACCTTCGTGTAGTTTTCGCCGCTGCCCAGACCGCGGCCACCCGACACGATGATCTTCGCGCTGGTGAGTTCCGGACGGTCCAGCTTCGTCACTTCACGGCTCACGAACTGCGACTTGCCGGCATCGGCTGCCGCATCGATCTTGTCGACCGATGCGCTGCCGCCTTCCGCTGCGACCGGATCGAAACCCGTCGCACGCACCGTGATCACCTTGATCGGATCGCTCGACTGCACCGTCGCGATCGCATTGCCTGCGTAGATCGGGCGCTCGAACGTGTCGGCCGAATCGACCGCCGTGATGTCCGAGATCTGCGCGACGTCCAGCTTCGCGGCGATACGCGGCGCAATGTTCTTGCCGTAGGCGGTAGCCGGCGCGAGGATGTGCGAGTAGTCCTTCGCGATGTTCAGCGCGGTGGCTTCGACGTTCTCCGCGAGGCCCGCTTCGAGTTGCGGCGCGTCGGCCAGGAGTACCTTCGACACACCTGCGATCTTCGCTGCTGCGTCCGCAGCCGCTTGCGCATTGTGGCCCGCGACCAGCACGTGAATGTCGCCGCCGATCTTCGCTGCCGCCGCCACCGTGTTCAGCGTCACGGCCTTGATCGACGCGTTGTCGTGTTCTGCAATCACCAGAATCGTCATTTCTTTCCGCTCCCTCTTACAGCACCTTGGCTTCGGTCTTCAGCTTCTCGACCAGCGTCTTCACGTCCGGCACCTTCACGCCGGCTGCGCGCTTCGGCGGCTCGACCACCTTCAGCGTCTTCAGACGCGGCGCAACGTCCACGCCCAGGTCTTCCGGCTTCACGGTTTCGAGCGGCTTCTTCTTCGCCTTCATGATGTTCGGCAGCGTCACGTAACGCGGCTCGTTCAGGCGCAGGTCGGTCGTGATCACCGCCGGCAGCGTCAGCGAAAGCGTTTCCGCACCGCCGTCGACTTCGCGTGCGACCGTGGCCTTGCCGTCGGCCACCGTGACCTTCGATGCGAACGTCGCTTGCGGCAGGCCTGCCAGCGCGGCCAGCATCTGGCCCGTCTGGTTCGAATCGTCGTCGATTGCCTGCTTGCCGAGGATCACCAGTTGCGGCTGCTCCTTGTCGACCAGCGCCTTCAGGATCTTCGCGACGCCCAGCGGCTCGACGCCATCGTTCGACTCGACGAGGATCGCGCGATCCGCGCCGATCGCCAGCGCCGTACGCAGCGTTTCCTGCGCTTGCGCGACGCCCACCGACACGGCGATCACTTCGGTCGCCACGCCCGCTTCCTTCAGGCGCACGGCTTCTTCAACCGCGATTTCGTCGAACGGGTTCATCGACATCTTCACGTTCGCGATGTCGACACCCGTGTTGTCCGACTTCACGCGGACCTTCACGTTGTAATCGACCACTCTTTTCACTGGCACCAGGATTTTCATGCACACGCTCCAAAGTTACGAATACGACCAGAGGCCATTCTATAGCGAGGCCTCATGACTGCGCGGCCAAGCGGACCCAACCTTCGTGGTTGTCGAGGATACCGCTTCTTGGCGACGCGCCAATGATAGCGAACGGTCGTTCTATTTTAAAAGAGAAAAAACCCGGACGCAAAGCCCGGGTTTTCGATCATCGACTCTAATCTCGCCGGGCACGCCGTGCTTCGCCTGTTACCAGGCGGCAATGACCGCGCCGCCGAACTTGCCTTCGATGAACTGCTTCACCTCGGCCGAATGATAGGCCGCGACCAGTTTCGCGACCCACGGCTTGCTCCGGTCCGCCTCGCGGATCGCGAGGATGTTCGCGTACGGACCGTTCGGACCCTCGATCGCGATCGCGTCCTGTTTCGGTTTCAACCCCGCTTCCATCGCGTAGTTGGTGTTGATCGCGGCCGCGTCGACGTCGCCGAGCGAGCGCGGAATCTGCGCCGCATCCAGTTCGACGATCTTCAGCTTGCGCGGATTGTCGACGATATCGAGCGGCGTCGCCTTCAGCCCCGCGTCCGCACGCAGCTTCAGCAGGCCCTGCTTTTGCAGCAACAGCAGCGCACGGCCGCCGTTGGTCGGATCGTTCGGAACCGCGATGCGCGCGCCCGGCTTCAGTTCGGCCAGCGACTTCACGCGCTTCGAATAGATGCCCATCGGGAACGTGACGGTATCCGCGACCTTGATCAGCTTGTAGCCGCGATCCTTCACCTGCGCCTGCAGATACGGATCGTGCTGGTAGCTGTTCGCGTCGAGGTCGCCCGACGCGAGCGCGGCGTTCGGCTGCACGTAATCCGAGAATTCGACGATGCGGATGTCGAGGCCGCTCTTCGCCGCGACCTTCTTCACCGCTTCCATGATCTGCGCGTGCGGCCCGCCCGTTACGCCCACCTTGATGGTTTCGGCCTGCGCGTGCGCGCCCGCGAACAGCGCGGCTGCGCCCAGTGCCGCCGCGAATTTCAGCATGAAGCGTCGTTGCATCGTGTGTCCCCTAACGGATCAATCTTGTTTTACTTGTGGCTCAGCCGGCGGACGAGCCAGTCGCCGAACGACTGCACGATCTGCACGAATACGATCAGGATCGCGACCACCGTCCACATCACTTCGGGCAGATAACGCTGGTAGCCGTAGCGGATCCCGAGATCGCCGAGGCCGCCACCACCGATCGCGCCCGCCATCGCCGAATAGCCGACCAGCGACACGAACGTGATCGTCAGGCCCGCGACGACGCCCGGCAGCGATTCGGGCAGCAGCACCTTGAAGACGATCTGCGACGTGGTCGCGCCCATCGACTGCGCAGCCTCGATCAGCCCGCGGTCGACTTCGCGCAGCGCCGTCTCGACGAGACGCGCGATGAACGGCGCGGCCGCGAGCGTCAGCGGCACGACCGCCGCGGCCGTGCCGATCGACGAACCCGTGATGAGCCGCGTAAACGGAATCACCGCGACCAGCAGGATGATGAACGGCGTCGAGCGGACCGCATTCACGATGCCACCGAGCACGCGATTCACCGCGAGATTCTGCAGCACGCCCTGGCGATCGGTCAGGTAGAGCAGCACGCCGAGCGGCAGGCCGACGAGCGCGCCAACCACTCCGGAGATGCCGACCATGATCAGCGTCTCCCAGAACGACTGCACGAACATATCGAACATCTCACTCAACATACGAAAGCTCCTCTACCACCACACCTTGCTCGCGCAGGAACGCGAGTGCCTGCCCCACCTTGCCCGGCTCGCCGCCCGCGAGCACCGCGAGGGAACCGAATGCCTGCCCCTGGATCTCGTCGATCTGGCCGTGCAGGATGTTGAAATCGAGTTCGTACCGGCGGATCGTCTCCGACAGGATCGGCTGGTCGACACCCGAGCCCGTGAACGCAAGCCGCAGCAGATGCCCGCGACCGGTCTTCAGCCGCTCGGCCACGCGCGCCTTCAGCGCGGGCGGCAGCTCCTGCGCGATCACGTCGCCGATCAGCGCGCGCGTCACTTCGTGATGCGGCTGCAGGAACACGTCGATCACGCGGCCTTCCTCGACCACGCGCCCTGCATCGAGCACCGCGACGCGATCGCACACCTGCTTGATCACTTCCATCTGGTGCGTGATCAGCACGATCGTCAGACCGAGTTCGCGATTGATGCGCTTCAGCAGGTCGAGGATCGAACGCGTGGTCTCGGGGTCGAGCGCGGACGTCGCTTCGTCCGACAGCAGCACCTTGGGCTGGCTCGCGAGCGCGCGGGCAATACCGACGCGCTGCTTCTGCCCGCCGCTGATCTGCGACGGATAGCGATCCTTTTGCGCAGACAGCCCGACGAGGTCGAGCAGCGGCAGCACGGCGGCGTCGATCTCGGCACGGCTTGCACCGGCCAGCTCGAGCGGCAGCGCGACGTTGTCGAACACCGTGCGCGACGACAGCAGGTTGAAGTGCTGGAAGATCATGCCGATCTCGCGGCGCGCCTCGCGCAGCGCGCCAGCCGGCAGCATCGTGAGATCGCGCCCGCCGACGACGACATTGCCTTCGGTCGGCCGCGTGAGCAGGTTGATGGTGCGCACGAGCGTGCTCTTGCCGGCGCCGCTTCGGCCGATGATGCCGAACACCTCGCCCTGCGGGATCGTCAGGTTGATGTTGCGCAGCGCCTCGACCCAGCCACCCGGCCCGGGAAATCGCTGCGAAAGATTGCGTAATTCGATCATGTAAACAAAACGGCGGCCGGCCGGCGAGTTGGCCCGCCAGTCGGCCGCCGATGCATCTGGAATAACCGGCGATTTTACCGCAAACCCCTCATTCCCCTTAATAATCGATTTCGATCTTTTCATAACCACACGAAATTAGAGGAGCGCCGCTGGCGCGTCGCGACGGTGCCGCGACTATGATCCGGAACACACATGCCAACCGACAGGGGACACGCCAGATGACCGCCACCACTACGCCGGCCGCCGCACCCGCCACCGCCGGACCGGCACCTTCGTCGTCGCCCGCGCCGACCATGGGTCGGCTGCGTACCGCGGACGGGCTCGAACTGGCGTCGTACCGGTGGGCCGCCGGCGACGGCACCGTGCCACCGCGCGCGACGATCGCGCTCGTGCACGGCCTCGCCGAACACGCGGGCCGCTATGCCGCACTCGCCGGCCAGTTGAATGCGGCCGGCATCGACGTGCTCGCGATCGACCTGCGCGGCCATGGCCAGTCACCCGGCAAGCGCGCCTGGGCCGAGCGTTTCGACGGCTACCTGAACGATGCGGATGCGCTGGTCGCGGAAGCCGCGCGCGGCAATTCGCCGCTGTTCCTGATGGGGCACAGCATGGGTGGCGCGGTCGCGGCGCTGTACGCAATCGAACGCGCGCCGACACGCGGCCACGCATTGACGGGCCTCGTGCTGTCGAGCCCGGCGCTCGCGCCGGGGCGCGACGTGCCGCGCTGGATGCTCGCGGTGAGCCGCGTCATCAGCCGCGTATGGCCGACCTTCCCTGCCATCAAGATCGATGCGGCGCTGCTGTCGCGCGATCCGGCCGTCGTCGCGGCCAATCGCGCCGATCCGCTCGTGCATCACGGCGCGGTGCCTGCACGCACCGGTGCGGAGATTCTCGACGCGATGGCACGCATCGAAAGCGGCCGTGGTGGGCTGCGCGTTCCGGTGCTCGTCTATCACGGCACCGAGGACAAGCTGACCGAGCCCGACGGCAGCCGGGCGTTCGGCGCGCGCGTCGGCTCGCCCGATCGCACGCTGACGCTGTACGAAGGCGGCTTTCACGAAACGATGAACGATCTCGAACGCGACCGCGTGATCGACGCGCTGATCGCGTGGATTCACGCACGCGCGCCGGCGCGCTGAGCGCGCCCGGCCCGGCGGGTCAATCGGTAATCAGATGCCGGCCAGCACGCGCAGGTGGGCCACGACGCTGCGCCCGAGCGCGGACAGGTTGTAGCCGCCTTCGAGGCAGCTCACGATGCGGCCCTGCGCATGCCGGCGCGCCACGTCGACGATCTGCGCGGTCAGCCATTCGAAGTCGGCTTCGACGAGGCCGAGGTTGCCGATGTCGTCCTCGCGATGCGCATCGAAACCCGCCGACACGAACAGCATCTGCGGCTTGAACGCATCGAGCCGCGGCAGCCAGAACATGTCGACGGCTTCGCGGATCGCCATCCCGTTGCTGCGCGCCGGCATCGGCAGGTTGACCATGTTCGGCGCCTGGTGATCGACGCCCGAGAACGGGTACAGCGGATGCTGGAAGAAGCTGCACATCAGCACGCGCTCGTCATTCGCGAATGCAGCCTCGGTGCCGTTGCCGTGATGCACGTCGAAATCGATGATCGCGACACGCTCGAGACCGTGTACGTCGAGCGCATGCCGTGCGGCGATCGCGACGTTGTTGAAGAAGCAGAAACCCATCGCGCGCGCCGGCTCCGCATGGTGACCGGGCGGGCGCACGCCGCAGAATGCATTCGCATAGCGGCCTTCGATCACCGCGTCGGTCGCCGCGATCGCGGCACCGGCCGCACGCAGCGCCGCGCGCCACGTATCGCGATTCATCAGCGTATCGGGATCGATCTCGACGTAGCCGTCGACCGGCGTCATGCTCCGGATGTAGTCGATGTGCGCTTGCGTATGCACCCGACCCAGCGCCACCTCGCTCGCGAACGGCGCGGTTTCGTGCACGATCAGGTCGTCGATGCGGCTCGCGATCAGTTGATCCTGGATCGCCGACAGGCGAGCCGGGCATTCCGGATGCCATTCCCCCATCTCGTGCAGCATGCAGTCGGGGTGCGTATAGAAAGCGGTTGCCATAAGCTGTCATCCACGGCGCATGGTGCGCCGCAGGTCTCCATCAATGATGTCCATCGTCTGCCGCGAATTCGCCGCTAACTTACCACAACGGGGGCCTGCCACGCCCCGGTGCGCCGGATCCGTCGGGTATACTGCGCCGTACCCAATCGCCTTGTCCGCCCGCTTCGACATGAATTCCAGCAAGCCTGCCGCCCTTCTCTCCGCGCTGTTCCGTGTTCGCGTGCCGCTCGTTGCGGCCGCGGTGGTCGCGGCCCTCGGCACCGTGCCTGCCGGCGCGCAGACGCAACCCGCGAAGTCCACGGGCAAGCTCGTCGCACAGGCCCAGCCGCAGCAGCCGACGCCGCAAGGCCAGACCTTCGAAGAGGAAATTGTTCCGCAGCGTTACGCGAACAACGCGAAGGTCGACGCATTCATCGACGAGATGGTGAGCCGCAACGGCTTCGACTCCACCAGCCTGCATGCGCTGTTCTCGCGCATCAGCTATTCGGCGACGGCCGTCAAGCTCGTGAAGCCGGCTGCGTCGCCGACGATCAAGAACTGGCGCGTCTATCGCTCGCGCTTCATCGAGCCGATCCGTATCAACGCGGGCGTGAAATTCTGGAAGGCGAACCAGGCCACGCTGCAGCGCGCATCCGAACAGTTCGGCGTACCGCCCGAAGTGATCGTCGGCATCATCGGCGTCGAGACGATCTACGGCCGCTACATGGGCAATTTCCGCGTGCTCGACGCGCTGACGACGCTCTCGTTCGACTATCCGGACACGCCGAATCGCGACAGCCGCCAGGCGACGTTCCGCAAGAACCTCGAGGACTTCCTGGTCTGGACGCGCGACAACCAGCTCGACCCGACCACCGTGCTCGGCTCGTATACGGGCGCGATCGGGATCCCGCAGTTCCTGCCGAGCAGCATCCGCGAATATGCGGTCGACTTCGACGGCACGGGCCATGTCGACCTGCGCAGCAGTCCTGTCGATGCGATCGGCAGCGTCGCGAACTACCTGAAGCAGCACGGCTGGGAAACCGACCGCCCGGTGGTCTGGCAGATCACGCCCGATACGGGCAGCCTGGGGATCGCCCAGGCCGCCGCCGACGGCCAGCCCGAACCGCACTGGGCGCTGTCGCAACTGCTGCGCGCGGGCATGACGCTGAACGAGCCGGCGGTCAACATCACCACCGAAGCCGGTACGCCCGTGACGGTGGTCGACCTGCCGTCGCCGGGGCGTGCGACCGAATACATGCTCGGCCTCAAGAATTTCTATGTGCTGACGCGCTACAACCGCAGCTTCTTCTACGCGCTCACCGTGTACCAGCTTGGCGAGGCCGTGAAGGCACAGATGGAAGCGAGCGGCGCACTTCAGCCGGCCACTGCCGACACCGAGTCGCAGTAAGCACCGACCGCCCAAAGAAAAAGCGCCGCAGATGCGGCGCTTTTTTTATCTCACGCGCACGACGCGCGCCTGCCCGCGCTCAGGCAGGAAACACGCCCGTGGACAGGTAGCGGTCGCCGCGATCGCAGACGATGAACACGATCGTCGCATTCTCGACCTGACGCGCGATGCGCATCGCGACTTCACATGCGCCGCCCGACGAAATGCCCGCGAAAATGCCTTCGACCGACGCGAGCCGGCGCGCCATCGTTTCCGCCGCGGCCTGGCTCACGTTCTCGACGCGGTCGACGCGGCTGCGATCGAAGATGGTCGGCATGTACGCTTCCGGCCACTTGCGGATGCCCGGAATGCGCGAACCGTCTTCCGGCTGCGCACCGACGATCTCGATCGCCGGATTCTGTTCCTTCAGATAATGCGACGTGCCCATGATCGTGCCCGTCGTGCCCATGGCCGACACGAAGTGCGTGATGCGCCCTTCGGTATCGCGCCAGATTTCCGGGCCCGTCGCTTCGTAGTGCGCAATCGGATTGTCGGGGTTCGCGAACTGGTCGAGGATCACGCCCTTGCCTTCGCGCTGCATCTGGTCCGCGAGATCGCGTGCCAGTTCCATCCCGCCCTTCACCGGCGTCAGGATGATTTCGGCACCGTAGGCGGCCATGCTCTGGCGGCGCTCGACCGACAGGTCCTCCGGCATGATCAGCACCATCTTGTAGCCGCGGATCGCCGCTGCCATCGCGAGTGCGATACCCGTGTTGCCGCTGGTCGCCTCGATCAGCGTATCGCCCGGCTTGATGCGCCCGCGCGCCTCGGCCTTGCTGATCATCGACAGTGCCGGACGATCCTTCACCGAACCGGCCGGATTGTTGCCTTCGAGCTTCGCGAGCACCACGTTGTTGCGCGCGCGGATTTCGTCGTCCGGCAAGCGGACCAGTTGGACGAGCGGCGTATTGCCGATCGTGTCTTCGATAGTTTTGTAAGCCATGGATATACCGTGAGTACGAGGCCGATCAATCAATCGATTGTAAACCAGCACCGCTGCTCGCGCCGGCAACCCCATTGCGACGATGGAATACGCGTGGCATGCAACGCGTGACTGCCCTGCTCCGTGCCCACGCAAAAAACCCGCGGCATGCCGCGGGAAGCCGTCGCAACGACGGCGACTGAAGGAGCTCGTTGTCGGCCGCGCGTGGCGCGCTACTTCTGTGCGGTGCGGGCGGGTGGAGTCGCGGGCTTCGCCGGCTTCTTACCCTCGGCCGGCAGCGCGGCACTCGTGCCGGCCGCACCGATCGTCAGCCCTTCCCGCTGAAGCCGCTCGACGGTATGGCCGCCCATGCCTTTCACGCGTGATGCGAGATCGTCCGCATTCCTGAACGGACCGCGTGCGCCGCGTTCGTCGAGAATCGCCTTCGCTCGTGCCGGGCCGATGCCCTTGATGCCGACGAGCGCGTCCTCGTTCGCGGTGTTGACGTCGACGGCCGCCCAGGCCGACGCGATCGTGCCGAGCATTGCCGCTGCGGCCAACCATTTCCTGATCATGTGCTGGATCTCCGATGAATACGGCCGGCGGCTGCCGACCGTGAGACCCAGTCTATCGATGCAACGCTTCTGCTTAAACCTGGCCGGATAGCCAACGCACGTAGCGGTCGACGCCTTCCTGCACGGTCAGGAACGGTGCGTCGTAGCCGGCCGCGCGCAGCTTCGTCTGGTCGGCCTGCGTGAAGCACTGGTACTTGCCGCGCAATGCATCGGGGAACGGCACGTATTCGATCAGCCCCTGCTCGACCTGCTGCGCGAGCGTCAGCGGCGGCTGGTTGTCGAGCGCACGCAACGTATTCACGACCGTCGACGCGATATCGTTGAACGGCTGCGCACGGCCCGTGCCGAGGTTGAAGATGCCCGACTTCTCCGGATGATCGAAGAAGAACAGGTTCACCTTCGTCACATCCTCGACCGACACGAAGTCGCGCGTCTGCTCGCCCGACGCATAGCCGTTGTACTCGCCGAACAGCTTCACCTTGCCTTCCGCGCGGAACTGGTTGAAGTTGTGGAACGCGACCGACGCCATGCGCCCCTTGTGCGTTTCGCGCGGGCCGTACACGTTGAAATAGCGGAAGCCGGCGATCTGGCTCTTCGCGGTCGGCAGTACGCGACGGATCACCTGGTCGAACAGGAATTTCGAATAGCCGTAGACATTCAGCGGCGCCTCGACGTCACGCTCTTCGACGAAACGCGTCGAGCCGCCGTAGATCGCCGCCGACGACGCGTACAGGAACTGCGTGCCCTGCGCGAGGCAGGTGTCGAGCACCGCGCGGCTGTAGCGGAAGTTGTTGTCCATCATGTAGCGGCCGTCGGTTTCCATCGTGTCCGAACAGGCGCCTTCGTGGAACACCGCGCGTACCTTGCCGAAATCGCCGCGTGAGAAGCGTTCGACGAATTCCGTCTTGTCCAGATAGTCGTCGATCTCGCAATCGACGAGATTCCGGAACTTGTCTGCGCGCGTCAGGTTGTCGACCGCGATGATGCGCGTCTCGCCGCGCTCGTTGAGCGCCTTGACGATGTTCGCGCCGATAAAACCGGCTGCGCCGGTGACGATGAGGGTCATGATCGTCCTGCCTGAAAAGTGCGAGCCATGCGTGCGGCGCGCTCGTCGCGCCACCGCATGCGCTCAGTGAAACAGTTCGTCGTAGTCCACCGTGGCCGTGCCGAGCTTGCCGACCACGATGCCTGCTGCGCGATTCGCGAGCACGACGGCGTCGACGAGCGGCACACCTGCGCCGAGCATCGTCGCGACCGTCGCGATCACGGTATCGCCCGCGCCCGACACGTCGAACACCTCGCGCGCGAGCGCCGGTGCGTGCAATTCGCCGGTGGCGGAAAACAGCGTCATCCCTTCTTCCGAACGCGTGAGCAGCAGCGCGTCGATGCCGAGTTCCGCGCGCAGCTTCGCAACGCGCGCGCGCAGATCGTCTTCCGACTTCCACTGCCCGACCACTTCGCGCAGTTCCGCGCGATTCGGCGTGATCAGCGACGCGCCGCGATAGCGTGCCCAGTCGTCGCCCTTCGGGTCGACGAGGACGGACTTGCCGGCCGCACGCGCCTTCTCGATCATCGTCGTGACGTGCGTCAGGCCGCCTTTCGCGTAATCCGACATCAGCACGACGTCGTGCTGCGGCAGCAGCGCATCGAAGCGCGCGAGCCCCGCGAGCAGCACCTCGTGCGTCGGCATGGCTTCGAAGTCGACGCGCAGCAGTTGTTGCTGGCGCGCGAGCACGCGCAGCTTGATCGTGGTCGGCAGCGCCGGGTCGCGCTCGAGATGCGGCGTCACGCCGCTACTGCCGAGCAGCTCGACGATCCGCTCGCCGGGTTCGTCGCAACCGACGACGCACAGCAACCCGGCCTGGCCGCCGAGCGTCACGGCGTTGCGCGCGACGTTCGCCGCACCGCCGAGGCGCTCCTCCTGACGCTGCACGTGCACGACCGGCACCGGCGCCTCAGGCGAAATGCGATCGACGTTGCCGAACCAGTAACGGTCGAGCATCACGTCGCCGACGACAAGCACGCGCGAGCGCGCGAGCTGTTCGCGCGGCACCGGAACGATTTCGCGGAGAGTATTCATCGTGTGGTCAGCCACGGGTGGACGACTGGGGATCGACATACGGCCGGCCGATCGCGTAGTAGTCGATGCCCAGTTCGGCCATCGCATCCGGCTCGTAGAGGTTGCGCCCGTCGAAGATCACCGGCGCCTTCAGTTCGGCTTTCAGGCGCGTGAAGTCGGGGCTCCGGAATTCCTTCCACTCGGTCACGATCACGAGCGCGTCCGCCCCCGTCACGGCGATGTCCTGCGTCTCGACGAGATGCAGCCGCGCCAGCGCGTCCGGATCGGTGCCGAAATCGAGCGCAAACACGCGCTGTGCCTCTTCGACCGCTACCGGATCGTACGCACGCACGGTCGCGCCGCGTTCGAGCAGCGCGGCGATCAGGCGGCGGCTCGGCGCCTCGCGCATGTCGTCGGTGTTCGGCTTGAACGCCAGGCCCCAGACCGCGAACTCGCGGCCGGTCAGGTCGGCACCGAAACGCTGCGCGATCTTGCCGATCAGCACATCCTTCTGCGCATGGTTGGCCGCTTCGACGGCTTCCAGGATGCGCAGCGGCTGGCCATTCTCGCCCGCGGTGCGAATCAGCGCCTGGACGTCCTTCGGGAAGCACGAGCCGCCGTAGCCGACGCCGGCGTACAGGAAGTGATAGCCGATGCGTGGATCGGAGCCGATCCCGCGGCGCACGGCCTCGATGTCCGCGCCGACCTTGTCGGCGAGATTCGACATCTCGTTCATGAACGAGATGCGCGTTGCGAGCATCGCATTCGCCGCATATTTCGCGAACTCGGCCGAACGCACGTCCATGTAGATCGTGCGCTCGTGGTTGCGGTTGAACGGCGCGTAAAGCTTCTTCATCTTCTCGCGTGCGATCGTGCCCGTCTCGTCGTCGTCGACGCCGATGATGATCCGGTCCGGACGCATGAAGTCCTCAACCGCGGCGCCTTCCTTCAGGAACTCCGGGTTCGACACGACCGAGAAGCGATGCGCGACGCTGCCTGCCAGACCGCGGGCGGCAAGCGCCTCGTCGACCACGCCGCGCACGCGCTGCGCGGTGCCGACCGGCACCGTCGACTTGTCGACGATCACCTTGAAGCCCGTCATGTGGCGGCCGATGTTGCGCGCGGCTTCGAGCACGTACTGCAGGTCGGCCGAGCCGTCCTCGTCGGGCGGCGTGCCGACGGCGATGAACTGGATCTCGCCGTGCGCGACGCTCGCCTCGATGTCGGTCGAGAAGCGCAGGCGCCCGGCCGCGCGGTTGCGCGCGATGATGTCCAGCAGCCCCGGTTCGTGAATCGGCATCCCGCCGTTGTTCAGGATGTCGATCTTGCGCGGATCGACGTCGAGACAGAAGACGTCGTGACCGATCTCTGCGAGGCAGGCGCCCGTGACGAGACCGACATAGCCGGTGCCGATGATGGTGATTTTCATAGATGTTCCGGTACTTCCCGGTAATTGACTAACTTGGCCGCCGGGACGAGCCCGGCGGCAACCGCAGCGCGTTGGCTCCGCGTTCCGGGATCAGCCCGGCATCGCAGGTTCGACGCGGCGCGGCGCATAGGTTTCCCAGCCGCTGCATCCAGGGCACTGCCAATAGAAGAGCCGTGCCCGGAAACCGCAATTCTGGCACGTATACCGTGGCAGATTCTTCGTGCGCTGCTTGATCAGCGCACGCATCATTTCAAGTTCCTTACGACGCGGTTCGTCGGCCGCGGCGATTTGCGCATCGAGCAGATGCAGCATCCCCGACAGGTTCGGCGACTTCTCCATCTGCGTACGCGCGAGCGTGTGCGCCGCATCCTGGCCACGCAACCCCGCGATGTGCTGGTACGCAATGTCGAGCAGGTCGTTCGACGGATACCGGTCGATATAGCCCATCAGCAGCTCGGCGCCTTCGGCGTTCTTGCCGAGCGCGACATACGCCTTCATCAGCTTGTCGGCGACGAGCGGCAGATACGCCGGATTCTGCGCTTCGACGCGCTTCCAGTGCTCGATCGCGGCCGCGTGGTTGCCCTCCGCTTCCGCCGCGTCGCCGGACAGGACCGTCGCGCGAACATTCTGCGGATTCACGGTCAGCGCCAGGCGCAGCTGTTCGGCTGCCGCTGCCGCGTTCTTGCGCTGCAGCGCATCCTGCGCGAGTTCGCAGTGGAACTGGGCAATTTCGACACCGAGCGGCTTGTCGCTCATCGACTCGATGCGCTTCGCCGTATCGATCGACTTGTTCCAGTCCTTCTCGATCTCGTAGATCGTCAGCAGCGCCCGCTGCGCGCCGAGCGCGTAATCGCCGTCGGCGAGCTTGTGAAACGCCTCTTCGGCACGATCGAGCAGGCCGGCTTTCAGGAAATCCTGGCCGAGCTCGTACAGCGCGTGGTCGCGCTCGTTGACCGGCAGGTCCGTGCGGCTCAGCAGGTTCTGGTGCACGCGGATCGCACGGTCGGTCTCGCCGCGGCGGCGAAACAGGTTGCCGAGCGCGAAGTGCAGCTCGACCGTCTCGGGATCGAGCTTGGCGACCTCGATGAACGCGTCGATCGCCTTGTCGGGTTGTTCGTTCAACAGAAAATTCAGGCCGCGAAAATACGATCGCGGCAGGTTGGCACTCTCCGACAGGAGATTCTTCAGGTCATAGCGTGACGCCGCCCAACCAAGCGCAAACGCGACCGGAATCGCGAGCAACCACCAGAAATCCAGATCCATGCGAAATATCGAAGCAGAGACGAAAACCGCGCGATGATCGCGCGGCGTCCGTGTTAAATGACGGGCGGCATCGGCGGCTGGTCGATGACGGCCGGCGTTTCGCGCGCCGCACGCAGATCGCGCTTCAGGCGCCCGTTCTCGAGACGCAGGCGGAAGATCGAAGGCAGCGCGGACAGCAGGCCGGCCAGCAGCCCCACGGCGAAGAACGCCAGGCCGATCAGGATCAGCGGCGCTTGCCATGAATAGCCGGCAACGAAATTCAGCGTCGCGGTTTGCGTATTGGCCAGCGCAAGCACCAGCAGCAGTACGAACACCAATACCCGGATCAGCCAGACGATAAACTTCATGAAGCCCTCTCTTTGTTGAGGTTTGCCGCGGCGCCCGACTCCCCTTCGTCGCGCCGAATCGACCCGTATTGTAAAGGATGCGTTTCCGCGGCTGCGCAGATCCTGCGTGACCCCGTTGCGCGGCGATCGCCGGAAATGAAAAAAGCGCCCGCAAGGGGCGCTTTTCTTTTCAGCCTTCGCCGGATGGGTTCCGGGCAAACCGGATGACGCTTAACGCTCGTCGTCCGGATCGTCAGCCTTCAGCGGTTCACCGGCGCGGCCGTCGACGCGTTCACGCAATTCCTTGCCTGGCTTGAAGTGCGGCACGAACTTCTCGGGCACCTGCACTTTCTCCCCTGACTTCGGGTTGCGTCCGACGCGCGCCGGCCGACGGTTGAGGCCAAAGCTGCCGAAACCCCGAATTTCAATGCGATGCCCTTTCGCCAGGGCGTCAGACATCGCATCGAGCATCGTTTTCACCGCGAAATCCGCATCCTTGAGGACAAGTTGCGGAAATCGCGATGCCAGCTGCGCGACCAACTCGGATTTGGTCATACTTCAGCAGACCTCGTGAGGCTTACTGGTTCTGGCCGTCGAGCTTCGCCTTCAGCAGCGCGCCGAGGTTGGTCGTACCGGTCGCAGCAGCGCTGGAGTCCGACTGCAGGCCGCGGATCGCTTCCTGTTGTTCAGCCGAATCCTTCGCCTTGATCGACAGGTTGATGCCGCGCGACTTGCGATCGATGTTGATCACCATCGCGTTGACCTTGTCGCCTTCCTTCAGCACGTTGCGAGCATCTTCGACGCGATCTTGCGAGATTTCCGACGCACGCAGGTAGCCTTCGATGTCACCCGTCAGCGTGACGACCGCACCCTTCGCATCGACCGTCTTCACGACGCCGTCGACGATCGAGCCCTTGTCGTTCATTGCAACGTAGTTGCTGAACGGGTCGCCTTCGAGCTGCTTGATGCCGAGCGAAATGCGTTCCTTCTCGACGTCGATACCGAGCACGATTGCTTCGACTTCGTCGCCCTTCTTGTACTTGCGAACGGCTTCTTCGCCGGTTTCGCTCCACGACAGGTCCGACAGGTGGACCAGGCCGTCGATGCCGCCCGGCAGACCGATGAACACGCCGAAGTCGGTGATCGACTTGATTGCGCCCGTGATCTTGTCGCCCTTCTTGAAGTTGCGGCTGAAGTCATCCCACGGATTCGGCTTGCACTGCTTCATGCCGAGGCTGATACGACGACGGTCTTCGTCGATCTCGAGGACCATGACTTCGACTTCGTCGCCCAGCTGGACAACCTTCGACGGAGCAACGTTCTTGTTGGTCCAGTCCATTTCCGATACGTGGACAAGGCCTTCGATGCCCGATTCCACTTCGACGAATGCGCCGTAGTCGGTGATGTTCGTGACCTTGCCGAACAGGCGCGTGCCCGACGGGTAACGGCGCGAGATGCCTTCCCACGGATCGTCGCCCAGTTGCTTGATGCCCAGCGAGACGCGGTTCTTCTCTTGGTCGAACTTGAGGATCTTCGCGGTGACTTCCTGGCCAACCGACAGGACTTCGCTCGGGTGACGCACACGACGCCATGCGATGTCGGTGATGTGCAGCAGGCCGTCGATGCCGCCGAGGTCGACGAACGCGCCGTAGTCGGTGATGTTCTTGACCACGCCGTTGACGATCGCGCCTTCCTTCAGCGTCTCGAGCAGCTTCGCGCGCTCTTCGCCTTGGGTTGCTTCGATCACTGCACGACGCGACAGCACGACGTTGTTACGCTTGCGATCAAGCTTGATCACGCGGAACTCGAGCGTCTTGCCTTCGTACGGGGTCGTGTCCTTGACCGGACGCGTGTCGACCAGCGAACCCGGCAGGAACGCGCGGATGCCGTTGACCATCACGGTCATGCCGCCCTTCACCTTGCCGGTGATCGTGCCGGTGACGAGTTCGTTGTTGTCGAGAGCCTTTTCCAGCGACAGCCACGATGCAAGGCGCTTCGCCTTGTCGCGCGACAGGATCGTGTCGCCGTAGCCGTTTTCGAGTGCGTCGATTGCGACGGACACGAAATCGCCCGACTGCACCTCAACCTCGCCCTGATCGTTCAGGAATTCCTCGATCGGAATGTAAGCCTCGGACTTCAGGCCTGCATTGACGACCACGAAGTTGTGGTCGACGCGCACGACTTCGGCGGAAATCACTTCGCCGGCGCGCATGTCTTGGCGGGTCAGCGACTCTTCGAACAGAGCCGCGAAAGATTCAGTATTCGGGGTAGAGGTTTGCAGGTCGGACATAAAAATCTGATTGTGCATGGATCGCTGTGCCACGCCGGCCGGAATGGCAGGCTGAAAGGGCCAGATCGATGACCACACGGGGTTAAGGGTTCGAAACACGCTCCGCGCTTACGGCGTGGAGCACCTACCGCGACCCGCCTTCTCAGGCGGGCTGGCCGAGCGCCCGGTACCACTGCAGCACCTGGTCGACCGCTTCATCGACCGAAAGCGCCGACGTATCGAGCAGCTTGGCATCTGCCGCGGGCTTCAGCGGCGCGGCTGCGCGATTGCTGTCGCGCGCGTCACGTTCACGAAGATCCCGGAGCAAGTCATCTATATTAGCAGAAAAACCTTTTTGCATCAATTGCTTATGCCGTCTGGTCGCGCGCGCCTCGGCACTGGCCGTCAGAAACACCTTCAGCACGGCGTCCGGGAAGATCACGGTGCCCATGTCGCGCCCGTCTGCAACGAGGCCCGGCGTCTTGCGGAACGCGCGCTGGCGCGCGACGAGCGCGGTGCGCACGGGCCCGTGCACGGCAATCGCCGATGCGCGGTTGCCGACCACTTCGGCGCGGATGTCGTTCGACACATCGACGCCGTCGAGCTGCGCGCAGCCTTCGCGGAACGTGATGTGGAGATCGTCGATCAGCTTCACCAGCGCGTCGATATCCTCCGCCTCGATGCCGTAGCGCACGCTCGCGAGCGCGGCAAGCCGGTACAACGCGCCGCTGTCGAGCAGGTGGAAGCCAAGATGCGCGGCAACGAGCGCGGCGACGGTGCCCTTGCCGGAAGCAGTCGGGCCGTCGATCGTGATGACGGGAGTCGGGTGAAAGGGTCGGGTCGATTTCATCAGAACGGTGGGGTCAGGCTTTGGCGAGCGCGGCGAAGCGGTCGAAATAGTCGGGGAACGTCTTGCCGACGCACTTCGGATCGTTGATCCGCACGGGCACGCCGCCCAGGCTGACGAGCGAGAAGCACATCGCCATCCGGTGATCGTCGTACGTGTCGATCGCCGCGTTCGGCGTGAGCTTTTCCGGCGGCGTGACGACGAGGTAGTCAGGGCCTTCCTCGATGATCGCGCCGACCTTGCGCAACTCGGTCGCCATCGCAGCGATGCGGTCGGTTTCCTTCACGCGCCAGCTCGCGATGTTGCGCAGCGTGCTTGTGCCGTTCGCGAACAGCGCAGCGACCGCGATGGTCATCGCCGCATCGGGGATCAGGTTGAAGTCCATGTCGATCGGCTCGAGCTTGCCGTGGTCGTGGCCGATACCGCGCACGTCGATCCAGTCGTCGCCCATCGTCACGTTCGCGCCCATCTGCATCAGCGCGTTCGCGAAGCCGACATCGCCCTGGATGCTCGCACGCCCCACGCCTTCGACACGCAGCGGGCCGCCGCCAAGCGCGCCGGCCGCGAGGAAGTACGATGCGGACGACGCATCGCCCTCGACCATGATTCGCCCCGGCGAGCGGTAGCGGACGCCGGCCGGCACGACGAAGCGCTGCCAGCCGTCGCGCTCGACGGTCACGCCGAAGCGCTCCATCAGCCGGATCGTGATGTCGATGTACGGCTTCGAGATCAGCTCGCCGTCGACCTCGACGACGATCTTGCCGTCCTTCGCCTTCACGAGCGGCAGCGTCATCAGCAGTGCCGTGAGGAACTGGCTCGACACGTCGCCGCGCACGCGAATCGGCGCATCGACGGAAATGTTCGCGGGCTTGATCCGCAGCGGCGGGTAGCCTTCGTTCAGCTCGTAGTCGATCTGCGCGCCGATCTGCCGCAGGCCGTCGACGAGGTCGCCGATCGGCCGCTCGTGCATGCGCGGCACGCCGTGCACGCGATAGTCGCCGCCGTTCACCGCGAGCGCAGCGGTCAGCGGCCGCACGGCCGTGCCCGCATTGCCGAGGAACAGGTCGGCCGTCTTCGCGGTGAATGCGCCGCGCGTGCCCGTGACGACACAGGTGTCGCCGTCGCGCGCGAGCTTCACGCCGAGCGTGCCGAGTGCGTCGAGCATCACGCGCGTGTCGTCGGAGTCGAGCAGGTTGGTGATCGTCGTTTCGCCTTCGGCAAGCGCCGCAAGCAGCAGCACGCGGTTCGAAATGCTCTTCGAGCCGGGCAGGCGCACGGTGCCCGATGCGCTGGAGTACGGGCCGAGATCGAGATAGTCCATGGGAATCGTCCTGTTATTTCTTGACCGGTTCGGCAGCGGGCGTACCACCGCGCTCCTGCCATGCCTTGCGCGCAGCGCGCGAGCGCGTGAACACCGCTTCGAGCGCCGCGCCATCGCCGGCGTCGATCGCTGCGCGAAGCCGCGTGAGCACGCGCGTATAGCCGTCGAGTTCGTCGAGCAGCGCCGCGCGGTTCGCGACGCACACGTCGCGCCACATCTCCGGGCTCGACGCCGCGATGCGCGTGAAATCGCGGAAACCGCCCGCCGCGTACGAGAATTTCAGTTCCGCGTCAGCCTCGCCGAGAATCTGCTCGACGAGCGCGAACGACAGCACGTGCGGCAGATGGCTGATCGACGCAAACACCCGATCGTGCTGCTCCGTGCTCATCGTGCGCACGTCGGCGCCGGTCGCGCGCCACATCGCGTCGATCCGCGCGACCGATTCGGGTGCGTTCTCCGGAAGCGGGCACAGCACGACGTTGCGGCCGACGTACAGATCCGGCAACGCGGCCTCGACGCCGCTCGACTCACGACCGGCGATCGGATGCCCCGGCACGAACTGCGCGATCCGCGCACCGAGCGCTTCGCGCGCCGCCGCAACGACATCGGACTTGGTGCTGCCCGCATCGGTGACGATCGTCGCCGCCTCAAGCCACGGTGCGATGCGCGCGAGCAACGGGCCCGTCTGCGCGACGGGCGCCGCCAGCAGCACGAGATCGGCGCCTGCCAGCGCGTCGCGCAATTGCGCATCGTCGTCGAGCGCCGCCGCGCGGTCGATCACGCCGAGCGCGAGCGCGCGCGCGACCGATGCACGTGAACGACC
>NZ_JAAGPE010000187.1:0-19333 GCF_017104605.1 Burkholderia sp. Ac-20384
CCGTGAAACGACTCTACGCCGATGATAGTGCGGATTCCCGTGTGAAAGTAGGTAATCGTCAGGCTCCCTAAGCCAGAAACCCCCGCCCGAAAGGCGGGGGTTTTTGCATTGGCGCGGCGGAAATGCATCAAGGATTGGCACGGGCGGCCAGGCTGGAGCGCCGAATGCGCCGATCCAGGCACCTGCCGTTCTCGAGCAATTCGCGGTACCGTCGCCACGCAAATCTTTAGGTGCGTTTCGCCGCGCTCCACATCAATCTGGCTGGAGCCGAAGCGTCGAATGCGTCGTCTTGGGCCTCCATTGTTCTCGAGCGGTCGACAGCTCTGCGCCATCGAAATCTCTCGGCGCACTCTCTTCCCCACATCAATCGGCTCGCCACTGAGTGCCCATCTAACGTCGATCCATCCATCGATGGCACATCATTGGCCGACGATGAGCGATGTTTGTCGAAAATGGCGGTCAATTGATGCGTCTTGGCGACAGCCCTCCCGGACCATCTACTGGCCCATAGACACGTTGCGCCAACGTGATCATCGGCGCACGCAGCGAGCCCAGCGCCAAATCGTCATAAAAAATCTATGCGCATAAAGTCCATTCGCGCGACATGCCCGGCAGAGCGAGGTACAAGCCCTTCGGGGTAATATCGCCATTCGTCCCGATTCCCGGTGCTTCCAGGCAACCGCGGGTGGTCGGTGTCCTCCGTATTCCGTCTCCCGCATCGTTCATGACTGACAGCCCTGCCCAAGGTGGTCGGACGACCGACTTCTTGCCGTACCTCGTCGCCGCGACGTTCTTCATGGAGTACCTCGACACGACCGTGATCGCGACCGCGCTGCCGCAAATGGCGCGCTCGTTCGGCGTCGGGCCGAACGCGCTGAGTCTCGGGATGACGGCCTATATGCTGGCGCTGGCGGTGTTCATCCCGATCAGCGGCTGGATCGCGGACCGATATGGCTCGCGCACGGTGTTCGCCAGTGCAATCGTCGTCTTTACCGGTGCGTCGGTGCTGTGCGGGTTGTCCGAGGGCGTCGTGACGTTCACCGCTGCGCGCCTGCTGCAAGGCGTCGGCGGGGCGATGATGGTGCCGGTCGGGCGCATGATCGTCGTGCGCAGCACCGAGAAGGCGAAGTTGATGCGTGCGATCGCGACGATCACGTGGCCAGGCATCGTCGCGCCCGTCGTCGGGCCGCCGATCGGCGGCTTCATCACGACCTATGCGTCATGGCGATGGATCTTCCTGCTGAACGTCCCGTTCGGCATTGCCGCGCTGGTCTGTACCTGGCTGATCGTCCGGAACACGCGGGCCGACGAGCAACGGCCGCTCGACTGGGGCGGCTTCGTGCTCGCCGGAGGTGCGCTGACCTGCCTGCTGATCGGCACCGAAGCGGCCGGCCAGCAAGACGTCCACTTTACGCGCGCGGCTGTCCTGGTGGGCGGGAGCGTGCTGTTCGGCATCGCCGCGTGGTGGCACGCGCGACGTTGCGCGCATCCGTTGCTCGACTTCACGACATTGAACGTGCCGACGTTCTCGGTGACGGTGATCACCGGATCGATTACGCGAATGGCCGTCAATGCCGTGCCGTACCTGCTGCCGCTGCTGTTCCAGATCGGTTTCGGGCTGTCGCCATTCCAGTCCGGCCTGCTGCTGCTCGCGAGCGCGCTCGGCAATCTCGGGATGAAGGCGGGAACGTCGTGGATTCTCGACCGCTTCGGCTTCCGGCGCGTCGCGCTCGTCGATGTGACGATAGTCGGCCTCTTCACGATCGCATGCGGCTGGCTGACTGCCTCGACGCCACTCGCGATCACGCTATTTGTCGTATTTGTCTACGGACTGACGCGCTCGATGCAGTTCACGACGCTCGCGACGCTGGCCTATGCGGATATCCCGGCTCAGCAGACAAGTGCGGCCAGCACGCTGTGGAGCGCCGCGCAGCAGATGACGATCGGGATGGGCATCGCGTTCGGTGCGTTGTCGCTGCGACTCGCGGCGTTGGTGCGCGGTGATGCGGCCGGCATGCACTACGTGCTTGACGACTTTCGCTGGGCGTTCGTCGCGGCGGGCGTGCTCGCGTTGCTGACGTTGCCGGGCTATGCACGGCTCGCCTCGGATGCGGGCGACCGGCTGCGGGCGAATGTGGCGCGTGGGTAGGCCGGGTTTTCTGTC
Source organism: Burkholderia sp. Ac-20384 (assembly GCF_017104605.1). Taxonomy (NCBI): domain Bacteria; kingdom Pseudomonadati; phylum Pseudomonadota; class Betaproteobacteria; order Burkholderiales; family Burkholderiaceae; genus Burkholderia; species Burkholderia sp. Ac-20384. The sequence goes on from NZ_JAAGPE010000187.1 coordinate 2,165, forward strand.
GACTGTGCGCTGCGACAGGTGAGTGTCCGGGCTCTCTGTCGCTCACTCGAAACATGCGGCCAGCGTATAGCGACGTTTTGACGAGAAGCGAAAAGGTCATCTCCCATGGTGGATGACCGAACTGATCGCCTAGTGATACCCATTCGCGAAGAACCCTGATCGATCACGCGCGATTGGCATCGCTGGATGCGCGGTATTGCCCGCAAGAATCCGCCTGTATGGCAGATGGCGCGACAGCGTCGTGCTCGTTCCGATAGCCGTCACTGTGCGTCATGGAAGATGATGCCGACCGTGTGGCGATGGCCGCTCCGAATCCGGCTGACGCCGTGGCGCAGGTTGACGCGATAGACGCCGCGCGTTCCCTGCACGGGCCTGCCGTGCACGGCGAAGATGACGGCGTCGCCTTGCGTCAGCGGCACCACCTCCGCACGCGACTGCATGCGTGGTCGCTGTTCCGTCAGCACGAATTCGCCGCCAGTGAAATCGCTGCCCGGTGACGACAGCAGGATCGCGACCTGGAGCGGAAAGACATGTTCGCCATACAGGTCCTGATGGAGGCAGTTGTAGTCGTCGGCGCCGTATTGCAGGATCAGCGGCGTCGGTCGCGTCTGTCCCGCTGCGTGGCAGCGATCGAGGAAGGTTGCGTGGTCTGCCGGATAGCGGACGTCGATCCCGAGTGCCTTGTTCCAGCGATTCGCGATTGGCGAGAGATGCGGGTAGATCGTCGCACGCAGCTCGGCGATGATCGCAGGGAGCGGGTACGCGAAATACTTGTATTCGCCGCGACCGAACCCGTGCCGCGCCATCACGACGCGCGAACGATAGAGCGCATCGCGCGGATAGAGCGATGCGAGCGTCGCGCACTCGCTTGCCGAGATCAGGCCCGGCACGCGCGCGCATCCGTAGCGATCGAGATCGGCATCGACAGTCGTCCAGTCGATCGCGTTGACGCGTTGCGCGATTTCCAGCGATTCGACGGCAGGTTGCAGGTCGGCAATGTTCACGGGCGTACCTCGGTTCGTCAGCAATGTGGCGCCATTCAGTCGTGCGGAATGCATCGGCCGCGTCGTCCGCATGGTCGAGCCCACGGTAAATGTTGATGCGCCCAGTCTACGGATGTCCATGCGCCGGCGCGCTCCAGATCTTGCGCTTCAATTCAGGAAAGAAAGAGGGTGAACGCTCACGACGGCAGGGACGCACCGGATGCCTCGTCGAGTCGAATTGGCGAAGCGGCGAAGCGGCGAAGCGAGGAAGCGAAGAAGCGAAGAAGCGAGGGGCAAATCTTCTGCAGCGGGCAGCCGGCTGTCGCCGGCCCCCGCCGAATCACCGGTTATCCCACCGACCGGAACAGCCAATAGAGTCCGCCGGCAAGCACGATCGACGCCGGCAGCGTCAGCACCCACGCCAGCACGAGGCTGCGCACCGTGCCCCATTGCAAGCCCGATCCGTTTGCCGCCATCGTGCCTGCGACGCCTGACGACAGCACGTGCGTCGTCGACACGGGCAATCCGTACACGTCGGCCGCGCCGATCGTGAGCATCGCGACGAGTTCGGCCGACGCGCCCTGTCCGTACGTCAGATGCTGCTTGCCGATTTTCTCGCCGACGGTCACGACGATCCGCTTCCAGCCCACCATCGTGCCGAGGCCCAGTGCGATCGCGACCGCAACCTTCACCCACGTCGGAATGAACTTGGTCGCGTGGTCGAGCTGCTTGCGATAGTTGTCGATCGCGAGCTTGTCGTCGGCGGCGAACGCGGGCTGACCGGACTTCTCGATCAGGCGGATTGCTTCCGATACCAGATACATCGTGTTGCGCACGTTGTCGACGTCACGTTGCGGCACGGCGGCCATCGAGCCCGATGCACCGACCGCGGTCGCGAGCGACGTGGACAACTGCTGAACGGCGGGGATCACGGCCGGCGTCAGTTCGCGATGCTGGACGTAAAGCTCGACGTCGGCACGCGGGTTCGCGGACGGTGCGACGCCGTTCGTGTACTTCCCGAACGTCGCGGCTGCCTGGTTCGCGACTGCTACGAAGGTCTGCGTCTCGGCTGGCGTGACGGCCTTGTTCAGCGCGTAGGCGGCCGGCACCGTGCCGATCAGGATCAGCATGATGAGGCCCATCCCTTTCTGCCCGTCGTTCGAGCCGTGTGCGAACGACACGCCGGTGCAGGTCAGGATCAGCAGGCAGCGAATCCAGAACGGCGGCGGCTGATCCTTCGGCGGCTCCTTGTACAGCTCCGGAATCTTCACGAGGGTTTTCAGCACGAGCAGCAGCAGCGCCGCGCACAGGAAGCCGACGATCGGCGAGAACAGCAGCGACTTGCCGACACCGAGCGCCTGGCCCCAGTCGACACCGCTCGTGCCGGACGGCCCGTGCATCAGCTGGTTCATCAGCCCGACGCCGATGATCGACCCGATCAGCGTATGCGAGCTCGACGACGGCAACCCGAAATACCAGGTCGCGAGGTTCCACACGATCGCGGCGATCAGCAGCGCGAACACCATCGAGAAGCCCGCACCGCTGCCGACCTGCAGGATCAGCTCGACCGGCAGCAGCTGCAGGATGCCGAACGCGACAGCACCGCTCGAGATCATCACGCCGAGGAAGTTCCACAGGCCGGACCAGATCACCGCGACGTTCGGCGTCAGCGAGTGCGTATAGATCACGGTGGCCACCGCGTTCGCGGTGTCGTGGAAACCGTTGACGAACTCGAAGCCGAGCGCGATCAGCAGCGCGGCGCCAAGCATCAGGTACGGGAACAGCGATCCTTCGCGCATCGGCGACAGATCGTCGATCAGGTGCGTGGCGATATAGATCGCACCGATCGCGAGCACCAGCAGGAAGACGGCATAGCCGAGCTGCCTGGTGCGCTCGACGGAACCCGAATTGTTCGGGGTAGACGAAGCAGGTTGATTCATGACGGTATCTCGTAAGGGAACCGCGACCGATCCTAGCTTCGGCTAGCAGTCAGTTTGATGACAGCAGGGACAACGAACGGAGTGTCTTACAGCGACGTAAGGCGAGCGTCGCGATGCGATTACGATGCGACGCGACGCATCGGCTTGCGTCGTGGTCCACAAAGTGAACGCAACACGGCGGGAGGCTATGTGGCAGTGTCGCGCCGATCGTCGTCGGCGATCAACATCCATCCGTGCGGCGACGCAGCGAATGTCGTGCACGACAGCGGTGCGACGTCGATGCGGGTTGCCGCGCCGGGATCCATCCGCAGCGCATGCGCGACGGCCGCGCGAACGATCGGCGCATGCGTGATGGCGACGATGTCGCGGCCGTGTTGCAGCGCGTTCAACCATGTGCCGACACGGCGCATCGCTGCGTCGAACGATTCGCCGCCGTGCGGCGACGCGGACGGATCGCCGATCCACGCGCTCAATTCGTCAGGCATGTCGCGCGCGAGGTCGTGCAGCCGCTTGCCACGCCAGTTCCGGTAATCGATGTCGCGCAGTGCGTCATCGACGTCGGCGTGCAGGCCGAGCGCATCGGCGGTCTGCACCGCACAGCGGGCCGGGCTGCACAGCACGAGCGCGCCGGTCACGCCTGTCCACCGGTCGCGCAGTGCCAAGGCTTCGGCGAGCCCGTGCGCGTCGAGCGGATCGTCGTCGGGAAACGTGCCGGTGCGCATCGCGCGGGTCGATGCGTGTGCGATCAGGCGCAGCGAGGCATGCATGTTCATGTCGTGTTTCGGATGATCCGGGACGGGTGCGTTCGTTCACCGGTCGCCGCTTCAATACGCGAACGTTCGCGCGTACAATTCGCCCGATACGAAACGCGGAAGCCGGTTCAATTCCGGCGCGGTCGCGCCACTGTAACCGGTGATCCATGATCCCGGAAGCCAGACCTGCCTTCGTACCCATCCAACATTTGTCGGGGCGCGATTCCCCTGAGGTGCATCCATGAGCGAAGCAGTGCTGAAGCCGGCGGTCGTGCCGGCGCCCATCCCCGTCCGTGAATTGTTGCCGTGGGCCGTGTTCGTCGGCCTGATCCTGTTGCTCGCGATTTACTTCGTCGGTGCGGAACAGGGGGCCACGTCGCTCGTGCCGGGCATGTACGTCCACGAGTTCGTCCACGACGGTCGCCATCTGCTCGGCTTCCCCTGCCACTGACGCGGAGTTCATGATGGTCGGAAAGCTGCTCATGCGCGGGATGCTCGCAGGCATCGCCGCAGGCCTTCTCACGTTCGGTTTCGCGAAAGTCGTCGGCGAACCGCAAGTCGATCAGGCAATCTCCTTTGAAGAAAAACTCGATGCCGCCAAGGGCGACGCGCCGGAACCCGAGCTGGTGAGCCGCCACACGCAGGCCGGCCTCGGTCTGCTGACGGGCGTCGTGACCTACGGCGCGGCATTCGGCGGGCTGTTCTCGCTGGTCTTTGCGTACGCGTATGGCCGAGGCAGCCGGCTCCCGGCACGGCCGCTGGCCGCGTGGCTCGCGCTGGCTGCGTTCATCGCCCTCGTGATCGTGCCGAACATCAAGTACCCGGCCAATCCGCCGTCGGTCGGCGACCCGGACACGATCGGCTATCGCACGGGCCTGTTTTTCCTGATGATCGCGATCTCGATCGCGACGATGGTGTTCTCGGTCAACGTGCGTCGCCACCTGCTGGCGAAGCTCGGCCAATGGAACGCATCGATTGTCGCGGGGCTCGTGTTCATCGTGATCATCGCGGCCGTGCAGCTCGGGCTGCCGTCGATCAACGAAGTGCCGGCAGCGTTCCCGGCCGCCGTGCTGTGGAAGTTCCGCGTCGCGGCGATCGGCATGCAGGTGATCATGTGGACGACGATCGGCCTGCTGTTCGGCGCATGGGTCGAGCGCACCGAACGCGTCGGCATGCGCGCCGCCTGACGCGCATCGCAACGGGGCGCGCCTAGCGCAGCATGCGCGGCGCGCTCCACGTCGATTCGCGCGCCAGCGCGACGAACGCGGCCAGATAGTCGATCGACGCATCCGCTTCGCGGATGCCGAGGAAGATCTGCTTCGCAATTCCCTTCTTGCCGAGCTTGACCGGCACGACCGGCATCCGGTCCGCGTATTCGTCGGCCAGCCATCTCGGCAGCGCGGCCACGCCGCGCCCGCTCGCGACCATCTGCAGCATGATGTCGGTCGTCTCGATCGACTTGTGCCGCTTCGGCACGATGCCGGCCGGCGCCAGGAACTGGTTGTAGATGTCGAGCCGGTCGGTTTCGACCGGGTAGGTGATCAGGATCTCGTCGGTCAGTTGCTCGGGCGTCACGTAGTCGGCGTTCGCGAACCGGTGTGAATCGGCGACCACCAGCACCTGCTCGTAGTCGAACACAGGGTCGAAGCGCAGGCCCGGCTTGTTCAGCGGATCGGGCGTCACGAGCACGTCGATGTCATAGCCGAACAGCGCGCCGATGCCGCCGAACTGGAAGCGCTGCTTCACGTCCACGTCGACGTCGGGCCAGCGCGACAGGTAGGGCGACACGACCTTCAGCAGCCACTGGTAGCACGGGTGGCACTCCATCCCGATGCGCAGCGTGCCGCGCTCGCCTTTCGCGTACTGCTTCATCCGCTCCTCGGCGAGTTCGAACTGCGGCAGCAGGCGGTTCGCCAGCTTCAGCAGATACTGGCCGCCCTGCGTGAGCCGCAGGCCGCGACCCTCGCGATCCCAGATCGGCGTGCCGAGCTGCTGCTCGATTTTCCGGACGGTATGGCTGAGCGCCGATTGCGTGAGATGCAGCGTATTGGCGGCCGCGGTCAGCGAGCCCTGGCGCTCGACCTCACGAATGACGACGAGATGGAATCGTTCCAGCATGGATTTCGCTCGCGCAACGGATGCATGAATAACTTTAATGGATTAATGAAATAATGCCATTTTATTTCATGATTTGAAATCCCTATGATGATTGCCGGACCTTCAATTTCTCTTCTGGACGGCGCTCATGGTCACGACACACAACCTCGGTTTCCCGCGCATTGGCGCGAAGCGCGAACTCAAGTTCGGTCTTGAACGCTACTGGAAGGGCGAATCGTCGCGCGACGCGCTGAAGGCGCTCGGCGCCGAGCTGCGCCAGCGTCACTGGAACGACCAGCGCGACCTCGACCTGGCCCCGGTTGGCGACTTCGCGTTCTACGATCAGGTGCTCGACATGAGCTTCACGCTCGGCAACCTGCCGAAGCGCGTGCAGGGCTTCCACGGCGACGCGCTCGACAACTATTTCCGCGTCGCGCGCGGCCGTTCGGCACAGTCGGCGGAAGAGCACGCCGCGTGCTGCGGCGGAGTGTCGGCCGGCGAAATGACGAAGTGGTTCGATACGAACTACCACTACATCGTGCCGGAGTTCCACGCGGACACGAACTTCTCGCTCGACCCGTCGCGCCTGCTGCAGCAACTGGCGGAAGCGCAGGCGCAGGGCGTGGCCGCGAAGCCGGTGATCGTCGGCCCGGTCACGTACCTGTGGCTCGGCAAGGCGAAGGACGATTCGGATCGCCTCGCGTTGCTGCCGAAGCTGCTACCCGTGTACGGCGCGCTGCTCGATACGCTGACCGCGCAAGGCGTCGAATGGGTGCAGATCGACGAACCGATTCTCGTCACCGAACTCGACGCGGCATGGCAGCAAGCATTCAGGACCGCGTACGCTGCGCTCGAAACGCGCCGGATCAAGGTGCTGCTCGCGACGTATTTCGGCCAGTTGCAGGGCAACCTCGCGCTCGCGACCTCGCTGCCGGTCGACGGCCTGCATATCGATGCGATCAACGCACGTAGCGAAGTCGACACGCTGGCGCGTGAACTGCCGGCCGAGCGCGTGTTGTCGGTGGGCGCGATCAACGGCCGCAACATCTGGAAGACGGACCTGAACGCGACGCTCGACTGGCTCGAGCCGCTCGCGAAGCGACTGGGCGATCGTCTGTGGCTCGCGCCGTCGTGCTCGCTGCTGCACGTGCCGGTCGATCTCGCGAGCGAAGTGAAGCTCGACGCGGAAATCCGCTCGTGGCTCGCGTTCGCGCTGCAGAAGCTCGACGAGCTGAAGGTGCTCGCGACCGCACTGAACGAAGGCCGCGACAAGGTGGCCGATGCGCTGGCCGCGAACGCCGCCGCGATCCATTCGCGTCGCCACTCGCCGCGCGTGAACAACCCGGCGGTGAAGGCTGCGATTGCCCGGATCGACGCGCAGCTCGGCAACCGCGTGAGCCCCTATACGCAGCGCGCGCCGAAGCAGTCGGCACGCCTGAACCTGCCGGCGTTCCCGACGACGACGATCGGCTCGTTCCCGCAGACCGGCGAAATCCGCCAGGCCCGCAGCCAGTTCAAGGCCGGCACGCTGGATGAAGCCGGCTACCGAAAGGCGATGCAGGCCGAGATCGAACGCAGCGTTCGCGAACAGGAATCGCTCGAACTCGACGTGCTCGTGCACGGCGAAGCCGAGCGCAACGACATGGTCGAATACTTCGGCGAGCAACTCGACGGCTACGCGTTCAGCCAGTTCGGCTGGGTGCAGTCGTACGGGTCGCGCTGCGTGAAGCCGCCGATCCTGTTCGGCGACATCAGCCGCCCGAAGGCGATGACGGTCGAGTGGATCACGTATGCGCAGTCGCTGACGAACAAGCCGATGAAGGGCATGCTGACCGGCCCCGTGACGATCCTGAACTGGTCGTTCGTGCGCGACGACCAGCCGCGCTCGGTGTCGTGCTACCAGCTTGCGCTGGCGATCCGCGAGGAAGTGCTCGACCTCGAGAAGGCCGGCGTGCGCGTGATCCAGATCGACGAGGCTGCGCTGCGCGAAGGGCTGCCGCTGCGCCGCGCGCAGTGGGGCGAGTACCTGAAGTGGGCGGTCGAATCGTTCCGCATCACCGCGAACGGCGTGCAGGACGATACGCAGATCCACACGCACATGTGCTATTCGGAGTTCAACGACATCATCGCGTCGATCGCCGACATGGATGCGGACGTCATCACGATCGAGACGTCACGTTCGGACATGGAGCTGCTCGACGCGTTCGACAATTTCAAGTATCCGAACGAAATCGGGCCGGGCGTGTACGACATTCACTCGCCGAACATCCCGACGCAGGATCACATCGTCGGCCTGATGAAGAAGGCGGCTGAGCGGATTCCGGCGGAGCGCCTGTGGGTGAACCCGGACTGCGGCCTGAAGACGCGCCAGTGGGCGGAGGTGATTCCGGCGCTGACGAACATGGTCGCCGCCGCGAAGACGCTGCGCAACCAGGTGCAATAACACGCGAACGTTGCGTGCGTGCTGCCGGGATCGATGATCCGGCGGCGGGTATCGCACCGATCGAGATCGTCCGGGGCAGGCGCCGGGACGGGTCGCTTCCACTGTTTTTTTGGGGGGATCCCATTCCTGCCATGTTCGAACGTAACCGCTACCCGCTCGACCGGACCGCCCCGGAACTGTACGCTGCCATCCGGAAGGAAAACCGTCGCAAGGAAGATCACATCGAACTGATCGCGTCGGAAAATTACACGAGCCCGGCCGTGATGGCCGCACAGGGCTTTTAACTCACGAACAAGTACGCGGAAGGTTATCCGGGCGAGCGCTACGACGGCGGCTGCGAGTACGTCGACGTCGTCGAGCAACTGGCGATCGAGCGTGTGCGTGCGCAGGTCGCCGAGCTGACCAAACGTTTCCCGGTGCATTCGTGACAGCACGCTGACGAGGACAAGATGAGAAATGTGGAAAATGACGCGATCGAACGGCTGCTGAAGTCGCTCGACGACGACAGCGACGATTGTGGGGCGATGTACCAAGAGGTCGGCCGTGCGGTGGTGGACCGGCTGCGGCGGACCGATCGGGACGCGTTGCGTACCATTGCCCGCGCGTGGGTTGAATGCGATGAAGCGCAAGCTGCGTTGCTCGACCTGGATTTTTATTCCATGGAGCTTGGCGCGGCGAAGGAACGTGCGGAGATCGCCGACGCCGTGCTGCGCAATGTGGTCCGGAAAGTCGTCTTCAAGGAATCGACATGATGACGATCGCGACGACGAGTTCGCGCATGCGCGCGGGATGGCGCACGAAAACGAGCCCGAGCGCGGCGTGCGCTGCACGATGTATTCCGACATGCGTTTCGAGCGCACCGCACGCTATCCGGGGTTGATGTCCCGGGAATACAACCAGCACAAGGGCGGCGTCTCGGCATGCATGATCGAGATCAGCAAGCGCGACACGTTTTATCAGCAGGAGTACTGCGGATGTGCGTATTCGCTGCGCGATACCAACCTGCACTGCAAGGTGAACGGTCGCGAACCGATCAGGATCGGCACGATGTATGGCACGAAGGGTGCGCCGGAAGGCGGCAATCAAGAAAGCTGACGATTGCCGCTTGCTACGTCACATGTCCTGGTGTCCGGGCGTGCCGGGCAGTGCGTCAGGGGCCGGCGTTGCCGCGATCACCTGGCGCTCATGGTCCAGATCGAGCGAGCGGGACAGTAGCCAGTACACGGCCCCCGCGACGACCAGGCCGATGAGCCAGGCGATATCCACGCCACCAAGCAGGCGTGCGAACGGGCCGACGAAGATCTCGCGGTTCGCCTCGGCATCGACAATCGAGAAGAACGGCACCATCGCCGCGAAGCCGACCAGGTACGCGACGATGCCGCGCGGCTGCCAGGCGCCGTACAGGCCGCCCGGCGTGAAGAAATGCGCGATCGCATAGTGGCCGCGTCGCACGAAGAAATAGTCGACGAGGTTCACCGCGGTCCACGGCACGAGGAAGTAGAGCATCAGCGTCAGGAACGTTTGCAGCAGCGCGATGCTGTTGCCGCGGATCGCGAACACGCACGTGAGCACGAACGTGCTGATCGCGACGATCGATGCGACGCGCGCGCGGCGCGTCGGCCGGATCGGCACGATCGAGTCGATACCGGTCAGCACGGTCAGCATCGCGCTGTATGCGTTGAGCGCGATGATCGGCAGGAAGCCGACGAGCGACACGATCGCGATCAGCTTGCCGAGGCCCGGCACAAGCGACGTGCCAACGTCGTTCATCGCGACCAGCGCGTCCGCCGCGTGCAGCTTCTGTGCGAGCCACGCGCCGAGCCCGATCATCCAGGTGCCCGACAGCGAGGCACCGGCGAAGATCACCGCGATCAGCTTCGCGCGGCTGGTGTGTTTCGGCAGATAGCGCGAATAGTCGGACACGTAGGGCGCATACGAAATGTTGTAGCTGGCGGCGATCGCGAACTGTGTGGCGAACCCGATCCAGTTGAAGCCCGGCGCGACGGCGGGCGCGGCGGCCGCGACGCCCGATGCAGGCGCCGCGTGACCGAACGCGAGCGCGAGCGTGACGAGAGCATAGAGCGGCAGCGTCGCGATCAGTGCCCACGTGAAGGTCCGGTGCATCAGGTCGTGCCCGTAGATCGCGAGCAGCGCGCCGGTCGCGACGGCCGCGATCGCGACGAAACCGCCGTCGATCCCGAACACGTTGTGCACGCCGTCGACCATCAGCGACACGTTGACGACGTTGAAGCCGACGAACACGAAAAGTGTCGCGAGCAGCGCGACGATCACGCCGCGATAGCCGAACTGCGCACGAGACTGGATCATCTGCGGTAGCCCCATCTCGGGGCCCTGCGAGCCGTGAAACGCCATGAAGATCGTGCCGAACATGATCCCGAGCGCGCCCGCGAACGTCGTCCAGCCGGCGGACAGGCCCATGCCGGGCCCGACGAAGCCGATCGAGATCGTGAAGAAATGGAAGTTGCCGAGGAACCAGAACGGCCCCTGGCTCGCGAGCTTGGCGTGGCGTTCGTGTTCCGGAATGTAGTCGATCGAGTGGTGCTCGATCGCCAGGCCGGCCGATTCGGTGCGGCCGAGATCGAGCGTGTCGAGGCGGTTCATGGCGGTCGTGTCTCCTGAGTCGCACGCGATTCGGCAAGGCGACCGCGTGCGCCCGCCTGCTGCGATGCCGTCGAGGCAGGCGATGAATGTGGGGTGAGGCAGGCGGTGGGGCGCACCGCCGGGCTGCCTAATGAAAAACGGGCAGGCGAGGTTGCCTGCCCGTCGCGGGACGTTACGCGGTGCGTGCGCCGCGCGGCAGCGGCACTTCTTCCTTCCGGCTCGGCGCGCCCGCATCGTCGATGCTCACGCGGCGCGAGATCAGCCACACGCACAGCGACGACACGATCGCGGCGCTCGTGTACTGGAGCGCGAGCGGCCACCATTGCGGCGCGGTGTTCTGCGCGATGATGGTCGCGACGAGCGGCGTGAGGCCGCCGGCGAGTGCACCGCACACCTGGTACGCGATCGAGATCGCCGTGTAGCGGATGCGTGCGACGAAGATGCCGCTGACGAAGCCCGCGACCACCGAGTAGTAGCCCGATTCCGCGAGCGTCGCGAGACCGACGCCGACCGTGATCGACAGCGGCGTACCCATGTGCACGAGCGGCAGCATGACGAACGGGACGATCGCGGCCCATGCGCCGGTGATCAGCAGCACGCGCGTGGTGCCGAAGCGCTGCGCGAGGAACGCGGCCGCGAGCTGCACGACGAACTGCAGCACGGCGACGATCGTCATGCAATGCAGCACCATCGACCGGTCGAGCGACAGGAACTGCGTCGCATAGCTGATCATGAAGATGTTGCTGAAATATACGCCGGCGATGCCGTACACGTTCGCACCGATCGCGAGCAGCAGCAACGGCCAGTACTTGAGCGCTTCGCGTAACGGTTTTTGTGCGATGTTGCCGCTCTTCTTCACTTCCTCGAACTCGGGAGACTCGGACACGCTCGCGCGGATCACGAAGCCGACGATCAGCAGGACGGAACTCGCGAGGAACGGCACGCGCCAGCCCCAGCTCATCATGTCTTCCTTCGACAGCGTGCTGATCGCGCCGAACGCGAGCATCGACAGGATCAGGCCGCTTGCGCTGCCGAGCTGTGCGAACGATGCGAAGAACGTGCGCTTGCCTTCCGGCGCATGCTCGCCGGCGAGCAGTACCGCGCCGCCCCATTCGCCGCCGACCGCGATGCCTTGCAGCACACGCATCAGCACGAGCAGGATCGGTGCGATCACGCCGGCTTGTGCATGAGTCGGCAGCAGGCCGATCGCGACGGTCGACACGGCCATCAGCATCAGCGTCGCGAGCAGCGAACGCTTGCGGCCGAAGCGGTCGCCGAGGTAGCCGAACATCACGCCGCCGAGCGGCCGCGCAAAGAAGCCGACCGCGAACGAGCCGAACGACGCGAGCAGGCTGATGAAGCGGTTTTCGCCGGGGAAGAACAGCGGCCCGAAGACGATGGCGGCGGCGGTCGCGTAGCTATAGAAGTCGTACCACTCGATCGTGGTGCCGACGAACGACGCGAGCGCCGCCCGCTTGGGTTGCTTGACGGAAGTCCCCATCTTTATGTGTGCTCCTCTGGAATCCTCTGATTTGGAATAGGTCGTGGCGCGGGGATCAGTCGCGGTAGGCGACGCCCGGCAACACGCACAGCAGCTCGTACGCGAGGTTCGCGCCGAGCAGCGCCGTGGTGCCGAACGGGTCGTACGGCGGCGCGACTTCGACGAGATCGCAGCCGACGATGTTCAGCCCCTTCGCGCCGCGGATAATTTCGAGCGCCTGCGGCACCGTGAGGCCCGCGATTTCCGGCGTGCCGGTGCCCGGCGCGTACGCCGGGTCGATGCCGTCGATGTCGAAGCTGATGTAGACGGGCGTGTCGCCGACGCGCGCGCGCACTTCTTCCATCAGCGGCGCGAGCGACTTGTTCCAGCATTCCTCCGCCTGGACGACGCGGAAGCCCTGCTCGCGGCACCAGTCGAAATCCTCGGCCGCGTAGCCTGTGCCGCGCAGGCCGATCTGCGTGACCTTGTCGCCGTGCAGCAGGCCTTCCTCGACCGCGCGGCGGAACGGCGTGCCGTGCGCGATCTTTTCACCCATCATCGTGTCGTTCACGTCGGCGTGTGCATCGACGTGGATCAATGCAACCTTGCCGTGCTTGCGGTGGATCGCGCGCAGGATCGGCAGCGCGATCGTGTGGTCGCCGCCGAGCGTGATCGGCTTGCAGTCGTGCTCGAGGATCGCGTCGTACGCGGCTTCGATGCGCGCGATGGAATCGTGCAGGTTGTACGGATTGATCGCGACGTCGCCGATGTCGGCGATCTGCAGCGAATCGAACGGGGCTGCGCGTGTGGCCATGTTGTACGGGCGCAGCAACACGGATTCGGTGCGGATCTGGCGCGGGCCGAAGCGCGCGCCGGTGCGGTTGGAGGTGCCGAGATCGAACGGCACGCCGACGAAACAGGCGTCGAGGCCTTCGGCGCTCGCCACGTGCGGCAGGCGCATCATCGTCGCGATGCCGCCGCAGCGCGGCATTTCATTGCCGCCGAGCGGCTGGAAATGAGTGTGGTCGTTCATGGCTGTCTCTTCCGATGTGGGGTTGCCGTATCATGCGACGCGGCTTGGCGCACAGTTTTACGCGCTCCGCCGGGAAAGAAGAATGCGAAGATATCGACGTAAACATCGATTTTCATCGATGTATGGAAGGGGATGAACGTGCTGGGGAATCTGTCGACCCTCGATCTGCGGTTGATCCGCGTGTTTCTCGCGGTCACCGACGCGGGCGGCGTATCGGCCGCGCAGGCCGTGCTGAACGTCGGGCAGTCGACGATCAGCGCGCAGCTGTCGTCGCTCGAGACGCGGCTCGGCTACCGGCTCTGCGAGCGCGGCCGCAGCGGTTTCCGGCTCACGCCGAAGGGTGAGCGCTTTCACGCGATGAGCCGCAAGCTGCTGGCTGCGCTCGACGAATTCGGGATGGCGGCACGGCACATGGACCGCCAACTGGTCGGCACGCTGCACATCGGCCTGATCGGCCATACGCCGGTGAGCCAGAACGCGCGGATCGCCGAGGCGATCGCCGCGTTCCGCACCCGCGACGAGGCCGTGCGTTTCTCGATCTCCGTGCGCGCGCCGGGCGATCTCGAGGAGAAGCTGCTGAGCGACGAGATCCAGATCGCGGTCGGCTACTTCTGGCACCGGGTGCCGACGCTGCACTACACACCGCTGTTCATCGAGCGCCAGGTCGCCTACTGCGGCCGCGGCCATCCGCTGTTCGACGGCGCCGGTGCGCTGACGCCGGCCGACGTCGCGGGCTTCGAATGGGCGTGGCGCTCGTATCCGCTGCCCGAAGCGCAGATGTCGACGACGCCCGACCGCGTGACCGCGACCGCCGACAACATGGAGGCCGTCGCGCTGCTGATCCTGTCCGGCCACCACCTCGGCTATCTGCCGCAGCACTTCGCGGCGCCGTACGTCGCGCAGGGGCTGCTCACGCCGCTCAATCCGGAGCAATTGCGCTACGACGTGACGTTCCACATGGTCGTCGCGCGCAATGGGCGCGGCAATCCGCTCGTGGAAGCGTTTCTCGAGGATCTCGAACGCGCGCACCAGCCGCCCGACATCGCGTAGGCCGCCGGCCTCAACAATGTGAACGAGTGTTGCGGCGGCGCGGGCCGCCCGACGCTGCCCACATCGATCGGCGTCGAAGTGACAAAAAGGGGCGCCGGGTTCGGCTTGCGTGCGCCGTCCGCCCGCTCGCATCACGGCACCGGCAACCCCGCGTCATGCTTGACCTCGCGCAGCGACAGCGCGGATTCGATCGACGTCACGCCCGGCAGCATCCGCAGCGATTCGCGCAGGAACGTGCCGTAGTCGTCGAGATCGCGCGCGACCACCTGCAACAGATAGTCGGCCGTGCCCGCCACGTTGTGGCACGCCAGGATCCGCTCGATCCCGAGCACCTCCCGCTCGAAGCGGTCGGCGGTCTTGCGGTCGTGTGTCGCGAACCGCACGAGCACGAATGCGACGACACCGAACCCCAGCGCCTGGCGCGACAACTGCGCGCGGTAGCGCTCGATGTAGCCGTCGTTTTCGAGACGCTTCAGGCGCCGCGCGCACGGGGTCTCGGAGAGGCCCACGGTGTCGGCGAGACGGGCGATCGGCAGGCGGCCGTCGCGCTGCACCGCGGCAAGGATGGCGCGGTCGGTTTTGTCGAGTTCGGTCATGTTGGCGGATTCCTGGTTCAGATTCAGTGATTGTGGCGGATTCCCCTACGGATCGCCAATCCTGAACCAAATATGGCCAATAATCCCTCGTACCCTGGCGGCAACATATCGTCGTAAGAGGACAGGGGCAGACCATGATTTCCACGCATTTGCTGTTGATTTATCTCGCCGCGCTGGCGGCCATCTATGCGGTGCCGGGGCCGGACATGGCGCTGGTGCTGCAGACCAGCATCGGCCGCGGCGTGCGGCCGGGGATGGCGGCGGCCGCCGGCCTGTCGCTCGCGCGCACCGCGCACGTGACGCTGTCCGCGTGCGGCGTCGCGGCGCTGATCCGCAGCGCGCCGTGGCTGTACGAAGTGATCCGCTACGGCGGCGCGCTCTATCTCGCCTATGTCGCGATCCAGGTGTTCCGTTCGCCCGTGTTTGCGCTTGGCGATGGCGACGCGGCAGCGACGGCGGGCGAGCTGCGCCAGTCGTTCGTGAAGGGCCTGCTCACCAACCTGCTGAACCCGAAGGCGCTGCTGTTCTGCTCGGTGCTGTTGCCGCAGTTCGTGCGCCCCGAGGCCGGGCCGGTCGTGCTGCAGATGTTCGAGCTGGGCGCGCTGCTGGTGGCGGCCGGCGTGTGCTTCGACCTCGCGTGCGTGTTCGGTGCGTCGCGGATCGCCGCGTGGATGCGCGCGCATCCGCTCGCGCAGACGGTGCAGCGCTGGACGTTTTCCGCCGCGCTGATCGGCTTTGCGCTGCGCCTGTCGATGGACTGAGTGCCGACGCGGCGTCGCGCCGGCGCAAGTCGCGCGGCGCGTCGCCGCACCGGATGACGGCCGCGCGCAACGCCGGCCCGCGTGTGCGCCCCGTCGCAGAAGGGCGTGCGCGCAAATCGTCTGACTGTTCTAAACTCCCTGTTACTTCGCGCTGCGCGAACCCGACCGACCGAACGGAACCGTCTCCCGCCGGCCCTGTCCGATTTCCTGGCTGTTCCGTGCAACGCGGTACCAAGGAGGGTCTGAACATGGCAAGGCATCTTCACGCCGACCGTGAACCCCGAATCGTCGCCGAGTCCAAGTGCCTCGGCCCGTGCGATCCGGCAGAACGCATCCACGTCACGATCATGTTGCGGCGGCAGGAAGAAGGGCAACTCGATACGCTGCTTCACCAGCTCGCCACCGGCGACGCGCAAGCGAAGCCGGTGTCGCGCGCCACTTTCGCGCAACGCTTTTCCGCCAATCCCGACGATATTCGCAAGGCCGAGGACTTCGCGCGTCGTCACCAGCTGACGGTCGATCGCGTCGATCCCGTTGAAAGCGTCGTCGTGCTGTCCGGCACGATCCAGCAGTTCGAAGCGGCGTTCGGCGTCAAGCTCGAGCGCTTCGAGCATCAGTCGATCGGTCAGTATCGCGGCCGCTCCGGCCCGATCGCGCTGCCCGACGATCTCGGCGACGCCGTCACGGCCGTGCTCGGCCTCGACAGCCGTCCGCAGGCGCGGCCGCACTTCCGGCTGCGTCCGCCGTTCAAGCCCGCGCGCGGCGGCGCGGCGGGCGTCACGTTCACCCCGATCCAGCTGGCATCGCTGTACGGCTTCCCGGCCGGCGACGGCGCGGGGCAGTGCATCGCGATCATCGAACTCGGCGGCGGCTATCGCGCGGCCGACATCCAGCAATATTTCCGCGGGCTCGGCATCACGACGCCGCCGACGCTCGTCGATGTGAACGTCGGCACCGGCCGCAACACGCCGACCGGCGACCCGAGCGGCCCGGACGGCGAAGTCGCGCTCGACATCGAGATCGCCGGCGCGATTGCACCGGCTGCGAAGATCGCCGTGTACTTTGCGGCGAACAGCGACGCGGGCTTCATCCAGGCTGTCAACGCGGCCGTCAGCGATACGACCAACAAGCCGTCGGTGATCTCGATCAGCTGGGGCGGCCCGGAAGCGATCTGGCAGACGCAGTCCGCGCAGGCGTTCAACCGCGTGTTGCAGGCGGCGGCCGCGCAGGGCATCACGGTGTGCGCGGCATCGGGCGACAGCGGTTCGGGCGACGGGCTGCAGGACGGCGCCGATCATGTCGACTTCCCTGCATCGAGCCCGTACGTGCTCGGCTGCGGCGGCACGCAGCTCGACGCGCTGCCCGGGCAGGGCATCCGCAGCGAGGTCACGTGGAACGACGAGGCGGCCGGC
>NZ_JAAGPE010000189.1:0-19477 GCF_017104605.1 Burkholderia sp. Ac-20384
TTGGCCCGGCAACGTGCGCGAACTGCAGAACGTGATCGAGCGGATCGCGGTGGAGCTGGCCGAGGAAGCCGACGAAAACGATCCGGCCGCCGCGTGCGGCGCGCTCGATCCCGACGCGCTGCTAGCGATCGCACCCGAGCTGTTCGCGGCACCGCCCGACGCAGCCGACAGCGACGACGCGCAGACACTGCAAGCGCGCCGCCGTCGCGCGGAAGCCGACGAGATCCGCGCGGTACTCGACGCATGCGGCGGCGACCGCGACCGCGCATGCGCAATGCTCGGCATCAGCAAGACGACGTTGTGGCGGAAGTTGTCGGCGAAATAGGGGCGGCTGCCGCGCAGTGAACGGGCCGACCGTCAGTCGGCCTTGTGATAGTGGCGGTACGCCTTCGCGCGATTGCCGCAGGACGACATCGAACACCAGCGGCGGCTGCCGTTCTTGCTGTCGTCGATGAACAGCCACTGGCAGGCGTCGTTCGCGCAACGCTTGACCTTCGCGAGCCGCGCACCGCCGAGCAGGTCGATCGCCGACCACAGTACCGGGCTCAGCAGCCCGGCCAGCGTCGCACGCCCCTCCCCGATCCGCCACGCATAGCCGCCATCGATGCGCGCCAGCGCGACGCGCGGCGCCGCTTCCGCCAGGAAGCCGCCGAGCAGTGCAAGATCGTCGGCCTGCGGCTCGCGCTGCTCGGCCTGCGCGTGAAAGAGCCGATACAGCGCCTCGCGCAATGCGAGTGCGCGCGCCAGCATCGCCGGTTCCCCCTCTTTTTCACCCTGCGCGCGGCACGCTTCCGCGAGGCTGGCCGGTACGCCTGCCTGCTCGCGGCACCACGCAAGCAGGTCGCCCATCGTGCCGAAGGTTTCCGTCGGCGGATCGCTGCCGCGCCAGTACAGCGTGTTCGCGAAATCGATGCTCAGGGTTTCGGGCGGCGCCGGGATCAGGCCGTCCATCGTGACGGAAGGTTGCGTTTTACTCATGACGCGATCGTATCTAACCATCATGCCGGTTGACAAGCGTCCGGGCGCTTTCTAACATAACCAGCATGATAGTTATAAAAAGGTTTGCTGCACTGACACCTGCCTCAGTTCAAGGAGCCACAGATGATCGATCGCGTTTTGTCCGGCGTTATCCACAACAACAGCAGCCGCGCGTTCTACGACAGCACCCTCGGCGCACTCCGCTACAAGCGGCTGGCATGGTGGTTATAAGCAGGTTTGCCGCACTGAAGTCCCCTCTCAGTCCAAGGAGCCAACAGATGATCGATCACCTTTCGTTCGGCGTTGCACACATCGGCCGCAGCCGCGCGTTCTACGACAGCACGCTCGGCGCACTCGGCTACAAACGGCTGTATAGCGACGATGACTCCATCGGGTACGGCGCGACCGAGCCGGAGCTGTGGCTGCAGCATGCGGCTCGCCCCGTTGCCGCCGATCCCGACTCGGGGATGCACCTGTCGTTCAAGGCCGCTTCGCCCGTCGAGGTCGACGCGTTCTACCGCGCCGCACTCGAGCACGGCGGCCAGGACAACGGCGGGCCCGGCAAGCGCGAACACTACGGCCCCGGCTACTACGCGGCGTTCGTCGTCGATCCCGACGGGTATCGGCTGGAAGCGCATTGCGAACTCGACAACGTCGTCTGATCCCGCCCGCGTACGAATGACAAGGGCCCGATTCCGCGCAATGCGGAATCGGGCCCTTGCCTTTGAACCATCGGTATCCGGCGCCCGCCGACCGCCGGCGGCGGTCGTTCGACGGGATCGCCGAATGCGCGGCTATCGCGCGTCGCGCGTGCGCTGCAGTTGCTCGCCGAGTCCTTCGACACCGAGGCGCACCATCTGGCCGGCCTTCAGGAATACCGGCGACGGCTTGATGCCCATGCCGACGCCCGGCGGCGTGCCGGTCGTGATCACGTCGCCCGGCTGCAGCGTCATGCAGCTCGACAGATAGGCGATCAGCTGCGCGACGGTGAACACCATCGTGCGCGTGTTGCCGTTCTGATAACGGTGGCCGTCGATTTCGAGCCACAGGTCGAGGCGCTGTGGATCGGGCACCTCGTCGCGCGTGACGAGCCACGGACCGATCGGACCGAACGTGTCGAAGCCCTTGCCCTTGTCCCACTGGCCGCCGCGCTCGATCTGCCATTCGCGTTCGGACACGTCGTTGACGACGCAGTAGCCCGCGACGTAATCGAGCGCGCGCGCTTCGTCGACGTCCTTGCAGGTCGCGCCGATCACGACGCCCAGCTCGACTTCCCAGTCGGTCTTGACCGAACCCTTCGGGATGTCGATGCCGTCGTTCGGGCCGCAGATCGAGCTCGTCCACTTGCCGAACACGACCGGCTCCTTCGGCACCGGCATGCCGGCTTCGGCCGCGTGATCGGCGTAGTTCAGGCCGATGCCGATGAATTTGCCGACATGCCCGACGCACGCGCCGATGCGCGGCTCGCCTGACACGAGCGGCAGCGTAGCCGGATCGATCGCGCGCAGCCGCGCGAGACCCGCGTCGGACAGCACATCGCCGGACAGGTCCGGCACATGCGCGGACAGGTCGCGAATCCGGCCGTCCGCGTCGAGAATACCGGGCTTTTCCTGGCCGGACGGGCCATAGCGAAGCAGTTTCATCGTGCTCAACCTCTGTTGTCGAATGGGACAGGATTCCGGCCGACGCGGCCCTTCGCGGCCGCACACCGGACTGATTGTCGATCGTCGATTGCGCGCGTCGGCGCCGCATCCGGCATGCCGTCGACGCGCGAGGGTCGCGCGGGCGCAGCGATCGTGGCGCCGCACGGAAGTATGGCGCGCATCGAACGGGCGGCCGCCGGTCTGCGCATCGGCGACGACGGCCCGGCACCCGCGACATGGTCCGGCCCGACCGGCCGGCTTCACGCGCGGCCGCACCGTCGCTGGCCCGCCAGCCTTTGTACCACCGGCCGCGCACCGTGAAATGACGCGCGACGGATACCGACTATTGGTGCGCCTGCGGACGCTGCGGCGCAGCATCGCGGGCCGCGCCGCCGCCCGATTTCCTTTCGAGCACCTTGAACCGGTGCCACCTGTCATGAATACCGGGTATTCGGGGCTTCCCTGTCATCCCGAAAGCGAATCGATCCGTTCTTGTTTGGTAACGATCGGTAAAAAGACGCTGCATTGCACACTAAATGTTTGTTGTTAAGCTCAAACGGATGGCGTTCGTCGCCACATGCGGGCTCGACACATGCGTGTTGCAGAATCGGCCAGCGTGCGTCGCCAATCGATCGAAAGCAATCCCTCCAACTTCACACCAACAATGCAAACAACCAACGACCTGCTTCCCGGCTGCGACGCACGGGAATCGATGGGCGCAATCGACCGCTATCGTGCACCCGCGCTCGACAAGGGTCTCGACATTCTCGAACTCCTGTCGGAGCAGAAAGAAGGCCTCACCCGCACTGAAATCACGAAGGAACTCGGCCGCAACGCGAGCGAGATCTACCGGATGCTCGAACGCCTCGTCGCGCGCCGCTACGTGATGCGCTCGACCGGCGGCGATCGCTACACCCTCAGCCTCAAGCTGTTCTCGCTCGCGCACCGGCATCCGCCGATGAGCCGGCTGATTGCCGAAGCCTTGCCGCCAATGCAGCGTTTCGCCGACGCCTCCGAACAATCGTGCCACCTGTCCGTCTACGATCGCGGCAACCTGCTCGTGATCGCGCAGGTCGACGGGCCCGGCCCGTGGGGCGTGTCGGTCCGGCTCGGCTCGCGCGTCGGGCTCGCCGATACGGCATCGGGGCGCGTGATGCTGTCGTTCCAGGGCGCCGAGCAGCGCGCACACATGCTCGCCGAGCACCGCAAGGTCAAGGGCGAAGGGCCGCTGAACGAACAGGAACTCGCGTATGCGTGCCAGTCCATCCGGCAAGACGGTTACCTGCGCCAGGACAGTCGCCAGGCGTACGGCGTGACCGACCTGACCGCGCCGATCCTCGGGCCGTCCGGCCATGCGATCGCGGTGCTGACCTGCCCGTACATGCGCCGGATCGATGCGCACACGGCGCCGTCCGTCGACACGGTCGTCGAAGGGTTGCGCGACACGGCCGCCAATCTGTCGATGTACCGCGACGAGACCTGCTGACACGCAGGCTCGGCGGAGCGCACCGGGGGCAGCGCAATCGCGTCGCCCCCGGTCGCGCACACCCCCTTCCACGGAGCGCGACACACGGTGCCATATCGTGCGCGCACGGCGCTACGCTAAAATAGCGGCCCTCTCAAAAACTACGGCGGCCGGTTGTCGCGGCCGTCGTGTCCGATGGATGTCATGGCCAAACTTCTGAACGATCAAGAATTCCAGCGTTTCTCCGAACTTCAGCAGAAGCAGGCAAGCTTCACGATCACGCCTGAAGAGGCGGACGAGCTGCGCGATATCGTCGCGCGCGCGCAGAAGAAGCGCGACGATCGTACCGCTGCAATGCAGGCGATCGAGAGCTACATCGAGCAGTTCGACATCACGCCCGACGAACTCTTCTCGCCCGAACAGATCGGCGACGCCGCCCGCACCTACGGGCTCATCACGGCGACCAAGAAGGAACGCACGCTGCCGCCGTCGATCACGTTCAACGGCAAGCCGTACCAGTGGACCAAGACGCTTCCGGACGACGTGCGCGGCGCGCTGTTCGAAGCGTTCACGTCCGGCGAATCGGTCAAGCGCTTCATCGCGATGCCCAAGGACGCCGCGCGCTGTGCACTGACGATCGCCCGTCTCGAGCGCGAAACCGGCGCCGTCTATGCCGATCCGCACCTCGAGGAACTCGCGATTTCGCGCGATCAGGTAAACGACGCGGCGTTGAAACTCGCTGCCTGAATGTAGCCACGGGCACGGTTCATGCGTGCCCGTACCCTGCGTGACGCCGGCCTTGGCCGGCGCTGCGCTTGCGGGAGCGGTGCGTCCGGACGCTCCCGAAAAGTCTCACCTTGACGTCCCGCAAGCGCTCACCGGCACCTCCCGAAAAAGCTCACCAAGGCTCCTGGAAACGCTCACCCAAGCCTCCCGGATGTCCTCACCGACAGTTCCCGCAGAACCTCACCGAAGCGCCCCGGAAAGGCTCACCGACGCCTCCCGGAGACTCTCACCGGCCGCTCCCGCAGAGTCTCACCGGCCACTCCCGGGAAGGCTCACCGAGCGCTCCCGTATCAGCTCACCGCCACCTTCCCGGAGAAGCTCACCCACGGCTCCCGAAAAATCTCACCTTTTGGGCAAGTTCGAAGTTTCGAGGGTGGAATGCGGCGATAAATGCGTGCGGATACCTTGCGGAAAACCGCGACTCGGGACGGATATCACGGCAAGCGGTACGCGTCGCGCGGTGCCTGACCGGTGCCATTTGTGCGCCGATATTTCCGACTCGAACGGGCGCCGACACGTTCGCGGCGGCTTCGCTCGCGAGGCGAGACAGGTTCGAATGCCGTGCATCCCCGACCAAGAACATCCGCAACGTGCAAGGAAGCTGGAGACATCGACTGCATGCAGCGTCTCTGCGCGTTGGGTAGTCAGTAGACGCTACGGCTGCAACTTCATCCGGAAGCCCACGACGCCAGGCTCCTCCGTCGTCGACACTGCAAACCCGCACGCCTTCGCCAGCGAGATCATCGCCGAGTTCTCGCGCAGCGCCTCGCCGATCATCCATGCGGTTCCGCGCGAGCGCGCGTAGTCGATGATCCGCGTCATCATCAGCCGGCCAAGCCCCTTGCCCTTCTGATCGGGTCGTACCGCGATCGCGAACTCCGCCGTCTCGTTGTCGGGATCGGCCACCGCGCGCGCCACCGCGAGCGTGTGGTCGCGCCCCGACACATCGGTGAACGACACGATGAACGCCATCTCACGGTCGTAATCGATCTGCGTCATGCGCGCAACCTGCGAATGATCGAAGCTGCGCACCGCACCGAAGAAACGCATCCGCAGATCGTCCGGCGTCATCGCACCGAGCAGTTCGTTGTGCGCGGCCTCGTCTTCCGGACGGATCGGGCGGATCGTCACCGTCTCGCCGCGCCATTCGAGCGTCTGCTCGAGGTGACGCGGATACGGCATGATCGCGAGCCGGCTGCGCCCCGCCGCCAGCGTGATGCGCGGCGCGATCACGTGTGCGCGATCGGGCAGCACGCGCAGCGTGACCGACATCGCCACAACTTCGCGCACGTCGCAGACGACCTGCGACAGCGCCGTCAACGCGTCGAGCGTCGGCTCGATGGGCGTGCTGCGCGCATACGGCGAGCGCTCCATCACCGCGCGAGCGAGCACGGTGTTCAGCGGCGGCAGGCCATAGACGACGAACGGCGCCGATACACCGTCCGCCGGCGGCACCGCATAGCGAAACACCGGGCCGAAGTTCGAATCGTCATACATGTCGACGGTGACATCGACGACTTTCTTCCCGGTCGGCTCGACGGCCGGCTCGCCCTGCAGGCCGAAACGGGACAGCCAGTGCAGCGCGGCTTCGCCGGTCAGCTCATGCTGGCCGGCTTCGACCATCCGGCGCGCGTCGGCCTGTGCGGATGCAACGCACTCGGCCGGCTGTGGCGGCGTACCCTCGGGCGTTTGCATCAGCAGTTGCCGCCCGAGGTTGTAGTCGACGAGACGCGCATACGCGCGCGCAAGCCGCTGCGGCGTGGTGTGCACGGGAATGCCGTTCGCGTGCAGCGCATCGCGCGTCGCCGCGTCAACCGCGCCGAAGAAACACGCAAGGATGCCGCGATGCGCGTACTGCCGCGATTCGATCAGCGTGTGCGCAACCGCATCGGCCGGCGCGCTGTGGGAAGTCGAATGGACGACGAACAGCGTGCCCGTTTGCGGGAACGGCGCGAGCGCCTTGACCGCCGCGGCAAAGTGCTCGGGGCGCGCATCGTCGCCCAGCGTCAGCGGATTGCCCGGTGACGCGAGATGCGGCAGCGCGGCCGACACCGCCGACGTGGCCGCGGGTGACCAGTCGGCCAGCACGTCACGCACCTCCGCCACCGCATCGACCGCGAGTTTCGCGACGCCCGCATCGCTCGTCACGAGCGTGGCCGCGCCGCGCGCCGTGACGCGACCGACGCCGAGCGTCTCGATCTCGTCGAGCAGATCGTCGAGCGCATCGACACGCACCATCCCCGCGCGCTGGAACGCCGCCGTATAGAGCGCGTCGCCGGGATCCGCGCGGCCGGTGCGCAATGCGAGCACCGGCTTGTTGCGCGCAGCCGCGCGCGCGGCCGACATGAACTTGCGCGCGGCGCGCACGGTATCGAGTTCGAGCAGGATCGCGCGCGTGCCGGGATCGCTCGCGAGATAGTCGAGCACGTCGCCCGCATCGACGTCGGACTCGCCACCGAGCGCGACGACATGCGAAAAGCCGAGACCCCGCGCATCGGCCCAGCCGAGCACCGCGTTCGTCAGCGCGTTCGATTGCGACACCCATGCGACGCCGCCCGATCGCGCCGTATAGGCCGGCGCACCGAAATGCGCATGCCGTGAAGGCAACAGCACGCCGAGGCTGCCGGGCCCGACGATACGGAGCACGAACGGCTTCGCTGCTTTCAGCGTGCGATCGAGCGCCGCGCGATCGGCGTCCGTGCGCGCCTCGCCGACGATTATCGCGACGCGCGTGCCGAGCTCGCCGAGCTTGCGCACGATGCCGGCCCAGGTCGCGGGCGGCGTGCAGATCACGGCCACCGACGGCGGCGCGGGCAACCGGTCGACATCGGCAACGACCGCATGCCCGTGCAGGTCACGGTACTTCGGATTGACGGGCCACACGGGCCCCTCGAACGCGCCGTCGAGCACGCGCGACCACACCATCGCGCCGATACTGCCCGCGCGTGACGACGCACCGACGACCGCAACGGACTTGGGCTGGAACAACGCATCGAGATGGCGAACGGTCACATCGGCTCCCTGCGGTAACGAAAGACGACCCGATCGGCATGCGGCACGGAGAGGCCATACGCCGATCGACGCGAACCCAAAGCATAGGCGAAGCGCATGCGGCTGCCTATATGCCGAACGGCCGACTGTTCGACCCACGTCAACGCTCGCATCATGGATCTGCAACACGAGTACGGAAGCCATCGCCGCGCACCGGCCGAGCACATTCGCTCGGCGCACACGGTGCAGGCGTGCAGCGCGACGCTGCGTCCGCTTCGTCAAAGGTGAGGATTTACAGGAGCCATGGTGAGACTCTTCGGGAATTGCACGGCGCCACGCGCCAACACGCGAAAGGTGATCGGAATTTGCAGCACGCGTGCACCTCGAGAATGGCGCAGGCCGACGCGCATGAGCTGCGCCATTGCACGGCTGTTTACCGGAATTCGCCGCGATATGCCGTCGAATCGCAGCGAATTCGCAAAACGGGATCCGTTGATTGCGCGGCGTCGCTGTTCAATACGCCGTCCGGAATCGCGCCGGGAATGCACAAAAACAAAACGGTGCGACGGCCGCATGGCCGTTCGCACCGTCAGTCAGTACGCGAAAGGTGAGGTTTTTCGGGAGTCAGTCCTTGATCAGGAAACGCTCGCGATTCTTGCCGAGCCACGTCGGCGAGCGCCCGCGGCCACTCCACGTTTCGCCCGTCTTCGGGTTCAGGTATTTCGGCGGCGACGCACGCTTCGGCTTTGCTGCGGCAGCGGCCGCGCCTACCGGGCGAAACCCGAGCTCTTCCGGCGTAATGTCGTATTCCTCGATTTTCGCGCGGATATCGGCAATCGCGTCGGCAATCGCCTTTTCGCGTTCCTTGTCGATCTTTTGCTGAAGCCGTTCGAGCTGTGCGGTCAGTTGCCTGTAGGTCGCCATATGGATGGGACTCCGTGAGTGTTATTCGTGAAAAATAGATGACTCTCAGCCAACAGAAAAACGCTTCGCCCGATCGTGGTCGCCTCAGCCGGTTATCTCGGGATCAATAACCGCTCTTCTTCTTGCACGCGAAGAGAAGATTTCGCGTGGCGTCATCGGTCGATTGCTGAAGCACTTCGAAATCGCCGTTGCAGATCGCCCGGGCGTTGTCCGTGCAATTGCTCCAGTCGCTGCCGGTGCATTGCACCTGGGTAGTCGGACGCCCGTCCGAAGTGAACAGCGGCGCGCTGCCGCCACACCCGCCGAGCCCTGCAACCAGAGCCAAAACAACGGCCGCCCGAGGCCACCGACAGACCGACGCAAGCATGTGTTTCATTGTTCTTCCCGTCAACCTTTTTTTGAATGTCGCGAGTATGCCATGCGCGGCCCTTCGGCCGTCAGTTCGGCGTGCGGCCCGGTTGCCCGCGCGCCTTGTACGGCAGGCTCTTGCGCGGATCGTCGGTGATGCGAACGAACACCTGCTCGACGTCCGGAAGCGCCTCGAGTTCGCGCTGCAACGCCTGCCGATCGAACGCCGTGTCGGCACATCCTTCGACGTAAATGAAACGTCGCTGCACGGTGATCCACAGGCTCGTGCCATGCAGCCGATCGGAGCCGGCGAAGTGCGCCTTCACGGCGTCGGCGATCGGCGCGTCATACATATACGAATTCGGCTTCGTGCAGCGATGCGCGAGCCAGCAAGTGGTGCCGCGTTCGGCACGGTAATGCGCGTCGTCCGTCATCTCGGCCCGGGTCATCCACGGGCCGAGCGGCAACGGGCATTCGGCCACGTCCCGCGACAGCGCGATGAACGGATCGTTGTACCAGTTGCGCCGCGCCTCGGGCGCATCGGTGTCGCCGGACTGCGCGAGCGCAGAGGTCGCCAGCAGCAGGGTCAGCCACCCTGCGATGCCGATCCGTTTCATCGTGATCTCCTGTTCGATGCTTCACGTCCGAACGCGTCGGCCTGGCCGATCGGCTTACCGGTCGATGCCCAGCGCCGCCAGTTTCTTGTACAGCGTCGCACGGCCGATCCCGATGCGCGCGGCCGCTTCCACCACCTTCCCGTCGCAGGCCGCCAGCGCATCGGTCAGGAACTGGCGCTCCCACGCCGCCAATGCATCGGCATACGAAGCGGCCGACGCAGCGGGCACCTCGCCCGCGCGTCGCTCCACCGGCGACACGGCCAGCGGCTGCGCCGGTACTGCACCGTCCGTCGATACGCGCACCGGCCCAAGAAACGGCGCGAGCGCGCGCGCATCGATCACCGACCGGTCCGACAGCATCAGCGCGCGTTCGAGCGTATTGCGCAACTCGCGCACGTTGCCCGGCCACGGATACGCACACAGCATCCGCAGCGCATCGTCGGTCAGCTCGCAATGGGCGGCGCGCCCGTGCTGCGCGGCCAGCTCCTCGAGCGTCGCGTAGACAAGCGCCGCGATGTCGGACGCGCGCTCGCGCAGCGGCGGCGCATGGATCGTCAGCACGTTCAGCCGGTAATAGAGATCCGCGCGAAAACGCCCGGCCGCGACCAGCGCCGGCAAGTCGGCGCTCGTGGCAGCGATGATCCGGACGTCCGCGCGCACGATCCGGTTCGAGCCGACCGGCTCGAATTCCTTGTCCTGCAGCACGCGCAGCAGCTTGCCCTGCAGCGGCAACGGCATGTCGCCGATTTCGTCGAGAAACAGCGTGCCGCGATCGGCCAGCTCGAACTTGCCGATGCGCCCTTTGCGATCGGCGCCCGTGTATGCGCCAGGTGCCGCGCCAAAGAATTCGGTTTCGAGCAGCGTGTCGGGAATCGCGGCGACGTTGACGGTCACGAGCGGCTGGAGCGCACGCGCGGACGCCGCGTGAATCGCATGGGCGAGCAGTTCCTTGCCGGTGCCCGTCTCGCCGAGCAGCAGCACCGGCGAATCGACCTGCGCGGCGCGGCGCGCCTGGCGCTTGGTTTCGAGGCTCGCGGCGCTCGTGCCGACGAAGCTCGCGAACGTGTATTTCGCGCGGCGCGCCTGCGCGAGCGACCGCTGCGTCGCGATCAGTTGCTGCTGAAGCTGTGCGTAACGGGAAAAGATCGGCGTGAGCGTCTTCAACTGGTCGAACAGCGCGAAGCCGATCGCACCGACCGTCTCGCCCGCCTCGTTCTTCAGCGGCAGGCGCGTGACGACGAGCGGCTCGCGGCCCGTCTCCATGATGTCGAGCAGGATCGGCTGCCCGGTCGACACGACCTCGCGCATCAGGCTGTTCGGGATCACGGCCTCGCAGTCGAGGCCGACGGCCTGCTGCGGATCGGCGAAGCCGAAGCGCGCCGCGTACCGCTCGTTCATCCACACGACGCGCGCATCGCGATCGACGACCACCGTGCCCGCGCTCGAATCCTCGAAAGTCCGGAACAGCGACTCGGCGGCGCGCCGCAGCACGTCGCCGTAGTTGACGGGCAGGCGGGCCCAGTCGTTCATCATCGTGTCTTCGTCTCCGTGTATTTTCGACCGGTTGTCTCCGGAACGAGACGGATTATCTCACTCTGGAGACACGCCGCAATGCATTGTCTGGGAAAGCCCTGCCCGATTCCACGAGCTGGCCGGACAGCCATTTCGTCTCCGAATGGAGACGTTTTATGTAGAATCCTCAGACAACGACCGGCGTGGGCCCGCCGATCTCCGGCGGACCCACGTCCGGCGGCGCAATCCGGCCGATGGCACGAAACCTGCACGAACCTGAGCCGGTCCGCGGCGCATCGCGCGATCGAACAACAACCAAAGCCATTAGGAGACTCCCTTGTCTTTCGTGATCGTCCTCGCCGCGCTGGCGTTCCTGATGTTCGCCGCGTATCGCGGCTACAGCGTGATCCTGTTCGCGCCGATCGCCGCGCTCGGCGCGGTGCTCCTGACCGAACCCGCCGCCGTCGCACCGGTCTTCTCCGGCATCTTCATGGAGAAGATGGTCGGCTTCGTCAAACTGTATTTCCCGGTGTTCATGCTCGGTGCGGTGTTCGGCAAGGTGATCGAACTCTCCGGGTTCTCCGAGTCGATCGTCCATGCGGCGATCCGCTACATCGGCCGTTCACGCGCGAATGCGGTGATCGTCGCGGTGTGCGCGCTGCTCACCTATGGCGGCGTGTCGCTGTTCGTCGTGGTGTTCGCGGTCTATCCGTTCGCAGCCGAACTCTATCGCCAGAGCAACATCCCGAAACGGCTGATGCCCGGCGCGATCGCACTCGGCGCGTTCTCGTTCACGATGGATTCGCTGCCCGGCACCCCGCAGATCCAGAACATCATCCCGACCACGTTCTTCAAGACGACTGCCTGGGCCGCGCCCGCGCTCGGCACGATCGGCTCGCTGTTCATCATCGTCGTCGGCCTCACGTATCTCGAATGGCGCCGCCGTACGGCGATGGCGAAGGGCGAAGGCTACGGCACGTCGCTCGTCAACGAGCCGGAGCGCGTCGAGACCACGTCGCTGCCGCATCCCGCGCTCGCGATCCTGCCGCTGATCCTCGTCGGCGTGTCGAACTTCGCATTCACGAAGCTGATCCCGCAGTGGTACGGCGCCGCGTCGTACACGGTCGCGCCGGACGTGCTGCCGGGCGTGCACGCGCCGGTCACGACGTCGATCAAGACGGTCGTCGCGATCTGGTCGGTCGAGGCCGCGCTGCTGCTCGGCATCGTGCTGGTCATCCTGACCGCGTTCAAGCGCGTGAGCGGCCGTTTCGCGACCGGTTCGAAAGCCGCCGTCGCCGGTGCGCTGCTCGCCGCGATGAACACCGCGTCGGAATACGGCTTCGGCGGCGTGATCGCCGCGCTGCCGGGCTTCCTCGTCGTCAGCGATGCACTGAAGAGCATTCCGAACCCGCTCGTCAACGCGGCCGTGTCGGTCAGCTCGCTCGCCGGTATCACGGGCTCGGCGTCGGGCGGCATGAGCATCGCGCTCGCCGCGATGTCGGATCTGTTCATCAAGGGTGCGCAGGCCGCGAATATCCCGCTGGACGTGCTGCACCGGGTCGTCGCGATGGCGAGCGGCGGCATGGACACGCTGCCGCACAACGGCGCGGTGATCACGCTGCTCGCGGTCACGGGCCTCACGCACCGCGAGTCGTATCGCGACATCTTCGCGGTCACGATCATCAAGACGCTCGCCGTGTTCTTCGTGATCGCCGTGTACTACTCGACGGGGCTCGTGTAACAGCTCCGCAGCGGCCCGTCTCCGGGCCGCTGCCCGCCGGCCGCGGCGATGCGGCCGGCTTCTCCTCCGCTCCTCCCCCTTTTTGCCGCACGCCGCCCAGGCGCTCTCGCCGGCTCACTCATTGTTGTCCGCAGCAGAACACTACGTTGGTCGCAGCGGCATTTTTCGCGCGTCGGGCGACGCCTACACTGCTTTCGACGGTCACCGTATGCGATCGGCACCGTCGAAACCCTGGAGGTATCCGTTCATGAACCCGCTCATCCGCTCCATCGCCCTCGCTGCCGCCTTCGCCGCTCCCATCGCCGCGCACGCGCAAGCCAACCAGCCGCTCACGCGCGCCGAAGTTCATTCTGAAGTGGTTGCGCTGAGAAAAGCCGGCTTCCAGCCGAGCGACTGGTTCTACCCGGCCAGCATTCAGGCCGCCGAGGCGAAGATCGCCCGGCAGCAGGGTGCGCCGCGGGCCGCGGGCGCCGGCTATGGCAATCGCGGCGCGTACTCCCCGGGCCAATAATCCGGTTTCGAATCCACCGGCTGCGCGCGCGTCAGCGCCACGTTCCCGGCCCGCGCAGCGCGCGCCGCACCGCTCGCTCAGCGCGGCTCGATGCTCGCTTTCGCGTAGGACTCGCGTTCCAGTTCGAGTATTTCCGCACACAGCTGCAGGTGCGTGCCGGACGGCGCGACGACGTGCCGCTTCAGTTCCGCCAGCACCTGCTCCGAGAGTTCGCGCTTGACGTCGGCCGTCCGGCCGCTCAGCACCGCGAGCTTCGCGTGGACGAACGCGCGCGGCGCCGACGACGTGCCGACCGCGAATGTATCGAACCGCAGCGCGCGGCTCTTGATGTCGAGCTCATCGAAATGGCCGGACGCGGCAAGCGCGGTATTAAGTGCGCGCAAGGTTGCGCCGGCGTCGAACCCGTCGAGGTTCGCGGAATATTCGAGCGTCAGGTGGGGCATGGTGTCGGTGGCCTCGTTGGTATCGGGAAAAGCGCCGGCCGGCATCCCGAAAGCCTGCGCTGCGCCACCGGATGCTATGCCTTGACCGGCTGGATCAAGCGCGCGCAGGCACTTGCCTGCGGATCGCCGGCGGGCAGTTTCCCACAGATGCCGTCGAACTGCTTCGCGATCGATTTGACCGATGCCTCGTGTGCACCGCTGCCGCGCCAGCGGTTCAACTGCGTGACGACCTTGGTCAGCGCACGCAGGTTCGCGCCGTAGAACGCGTCCCGCGTCTTGTCGGCCTGCGCGAGCACGCTCGCGGCAATCCCTTCGATGCGCGCCGAATCGTCCGGCGCCAGTTGGACCGCATTCGCAAAGTAGGTCGCGCCCCAGCGCAGCTTCGTCGCCGGCCCGCTCGCCGAGTCATAGGCCTTGCGGTACCAGTCGAGCGCCGCGGCCTTGTCGCCGCGCGCCTTCGCATTCGCAGCCAGCCCGGACATGAAGTAGTACGGCGTGGACGAACGCGTCAGCTCGGTCTTCAGCAACGCATCCGACTCGTCGTACAGCCCTGCGTCGGTCAGCGTGTCCGCACCTTCGCTGACGAGCGCCTGCCGCTCGTATGCATTCGCGGCGCCCTGCACCGACGCGGCGATCTGCTTGCGTGCCGTGTCGGCCAGCGCCGGCGCCGCCAGCGGTGCCCCCTTGCGTGCATCGCCGCGCGCGAGCAGCACGCGGCCGTGCAGCGCCATCAGCCGGTCGATCGACGACAGCGTGGTATCGGTCGACAGGCGCGCGAGCGCCGCATCGTACGCGCCGCGCAATTTCGTGCGCTGCGCATCGTCGCCGCCGAGATACGCAACCACGCGCGCGGGCGCCGCAACGAGCACATCCGAATCGGCACGCGACAGCACAGGATCCTGCAGCACCGTGCGCCACGAATCGGCAAGCGCCGCCTTGTCGAGCGCACCGGCCTGCGCAGGATCGTCGGATGCGGCCACCACGACCGACTTCAACGCGAAGCGCGCCGATTCGGCCTTCGCGCCGGCCGTCCGCGCGCGTTGCGCGAGCGACTGCAGCGTCTCGGCGACGCGATCGGCCTGCACCGGCAGCGCACCGTCGGTATCCCATGAATAGTCGGCCAGCAGGCGCCATTCGTCCGGCGTCAGCGACGCGCCGTTCTTCAGTGCGGTCGCGAGCGTCTGCCGCACCGGATGCGCGGCCGTCATCCCGAGCGACAGCGCCTGCATGTAGCGATCGAGATCGGCTTCGCCCGGCAACCGCGTCACCTCGGTGCCGTCGGGACGGAACAGGATCATCGTCGGATAGCCGTGCACCTTGAAACGCTCGCCGAGCTTCTGCGCGCTTTCGGTATCGCCGTCGAGATACACGGGCACGAAGAATGACGAACGGGTCTTGAATGCCTGCTGGCTGAAGATCGTCGACTTCACCTGGTTGCATGACGGGCACCACACCGCGCCCCAGTAGAGCAGCAGCGGCTTGCCGGTGCGCTTCGCCAACGCGAAGGCGGCATCGACGTCGCCGTGCTGCCACGCGATGCCGGGCGGCAGGTGCGCGCCGTCAGGCGACGCGCTCGCCACCGGGGCGCCCGTGGGCGTGGCGGCGGCAAGCGCCGCACCCGCGGCGGCGAGCAGGCAGGCGGCGGTCAGATTCCGGAGAGCGGTTTTCATCGAAGCGGATCCGTTCAAAGAGACGGTTGCGGGAAGGTGTGGCGCGCGACGCAGCGGCTGTGCAATGACAGCCATGAAGCGATGACGATGAAACCAGCCGACGTGCAACGCCGCGCATGATCGTTACGGAAATGCGCACGCCGGCCGAGGCGACCGGCAAATCGTTCAACGATACGACGGGCACAGCCGGGGGAAAACGAACGAATTCTCGAATGAATATGACGCGCGGCATCGCGGCCGCGCGTGCTGTCGGATACGCGTCGGCCGAGCCTTCACTGCCGCGCCTTGATCCGCGCCATGTGATACACGGACGCATGCACACCATCGCGCAATGCATAGCCCGGCGCTTCACCCTCGATCCGGAAGCCATGCTTCTCGTAGAGCGCGATCGCCGCGCGGTTGTCGGTGAACACGGTCAACTCGAGACGCGTGATGTTCAGCCAGTTTTCCGCGAGATCGATCGCGGCCGCGAGCAACCGGCTGCCGATGCCGCGCCCGTGACGCGCCGCGTCGACCATCATGCCGAGCCCTGCCGCGTGGCGCCGGCGCGGATTCTGTTCGGGATGCAGGCCGAGATGGCCGACCACCACGCCGTCGATTTCGGCGACGAGGCTCACGCCGTGCTCGCGCACACCGTCGAGCCGCTTCTGCCATTTCTCGAACGACGGAAACGGATGCTGCAACGTATTCGCGTACACCGCGGGATGCGCGGCGATCTGCCGGATCGCGTCGACGTCGTGCGTCTCGCTGTGCCGGATCTTGATGTCGGTCATGGGTGGGCCGGTTCCGAAAAGTCGCGCCAGTCGCGCGGACTGCGCACATGCGCAGCAACAGATCGAGCTTATCCGATTTCACGCATTTGAAACATGGGCGTCATGCGATGCCGTTGCACCCGCAACGACACGCAATCACGCTGCTCCACGCCACCGCGAACCGGAAAAATCTGACCGATTCCGCACACTGCAATCGGTAATTCCTGACTCGCTTTCGTCGTGCATCGCTTCCCGATCAATCGTTGCGCACGCAACGTCACGCGCGCGACATGCGATGTCATGCCTTCATCACGTCGCCGTCACGTCGTCTCCCTAGACTGGGCGCCGCCCATCCCGGCATGCGCCGGGCCGGCGTGTGCCGACGTCCCGGCCCGCGCATCACGAGCGCGCGTTGCACAGGATCGCGGCGACGGCCAAGGCATCCGTGCGACACCACGCGTCGCGCACGATGCGCACACCTCCGCCCTGCGCGGCCGATGCACTCGAACGCACACGCCGTGTGAATCGTCCCAGGGGGGCGACGCAGGGGCACCTCCAGACGAAATCACGAACGCTCCCATCATCACAGGACCCGAACGCCATGACGTCACGCCGTAAATTCCTCCAGCAGACCGCCACTTCCGGCCTCGCCGCCGCCGCGCTGTCCGCGTTTCCGCCAAGCATCCGCCGCGCGCTCGCGATTCCCGCGTTTCACGAAACGGGGACCATCAAGGACGTGAAGCACGTCGTACTGCTGATGATGGAGAACCGCGCATTCGACAGCTACTTCGGCACGTTCAAGGGCGTGCGCGGCTACGGCGACCGCTTTGCGGTGCCGTCGCCGAACGGCCGCAACGTGTTCTACCAGACGTACACGAAGCCGGCGCCCGCCACCACCGTCACGCCGTATCACCTCGACGCGAGCCAGGGCAACGCGCAGCGCGCGGGCGGCACGCCGCACACGTGGGCCGATGCGCAGGCCGCGTGGGACCACGGCCGGATGAACCGCTGGCCCGACGCGAAGACGCCGCTGTCGATGGGCTACTACGACGCGGCGGAAGTCCCGTTCCAGCGCGCGCTCGCCGATGCGTTCACGCTGTGCGACCACTACCACTGCGGGATGCACACGGGCACGATCGCGAACCGCCTGTTCTACTGGAGCGGCACCAACGGCCCGAACGGCATCAGCCCGGCCGACGGCAGCCGCGTGAAGATCGCCGCGCTGAACAACCAGTTCAACGGCGGCAACGACATCGGCCCGTCGAGCCAGGGCTGGACCTGGACCACCTACGCCGACCGGCTGCAGCAGGCCGGCGTGCACTGGAAGGTCTACCAGAGCCTGATCGACAACTTCGGCTGCAACGAGATGATGAGCTTCCGCCACTGGCGCGCGGCGATCGAGCAGATGCCGCCCTCGCGCCGGCCCGCGTACGTCGCGTCGACGGACATCACGCAGCCCGTGACGGCGGCCGGTGCGTTCTACGATCCGGCGATCGACGATCCGCTGAGCCCGCTCGCGAAAGGGTTCGGCAACACGATGCCGTACGGCTTCCTCGAATCGTTCCGTGACGACATCCGCAACGGCACGCTGCCCGAGGTGTCGTGGATCATTCCGCCGTCCGTATACAGCGAACACCCGGGGCCGTCGAGCCCCGCGCAGGGTGGCTGGTACGTGCAGGCGGTGCTCGATGCGCTCACGGCCAACCCGGACGTTTGGAGCAAGACCGTGTTGCTGGTCAACTACGACGAGAACGACGGCTTCTTCGACCACCTGCCGTCGCCGGCCGTGCCGTCGCGCAACGCCGACGGCACGCTCGCGGGCGGCCATACGCTGCGGGATGCCGACGTCGCCGCCGAGTACCACGACTTCACGCCGGCCACGTCGAGCCAGCCTGCAGTCGACGGCCGTCCGTACGGCCCGGGCCCGCGCGTGCCGATGTGGGTCGTGTCGCCGTGGAGCCGCGGCGGCTGGGTCAACTCGCAGGTGTTCGACCATACGTCGACGCTGCTCTTCCTCGAAAAGCGCTTCGGCGTCGCGGAGCCGCAGATCAGCGCGTACCGCCGCGCGGTGTGCGGCGACCTGACGAGCGCGTTCAACTTCCGCTCGCCGAACAACGAACCGCTGCCGACGCTCGCGGGCCATACGACGAAAAGCCAGGTCGACGCGCTGAGCGCCGCGCAACAGGCCGCGCCGAAGATCGTGCCGCCGGCCGCGCCGTCGCTGCCCGCGCAGGCGACCGGCGTGCGCCCGTCGCGCGCGCTGCCTTACGAACTGCATGCCAGCGCGCGTGCCGATGCCGGCAACGGCACGGTCACGCTGAAGTTCGCGAACACGGGCCGCGCCGCCGCCGTGTTTCACGTCTATGACAAGCTGCACCTCGACCGCCTGCCGCAGCGCTACGTCGTCGAACCGGGCAAGACGCTGCACGGCGACTGGGCCGCGCGCGCCGACAACGGCGGTAAATATGACCTGTGGGTACTGGGCCCGAACGGCTATCACCGCCGCTTCACCGGCGACCTCGGCCGCCTGGCCGGTGCACGCGCGCCGCATCCGGAAGTTCGCGTCGGCTATGCGGGCGCGAGCGGCAACCTCCACCTGAAGCTGCGCAACCACGGCGGCGGGACGGTGCGCTTCACCGTGAAGTCGAACCAGGTCTACGGGCCGCTGTCCGGTCGCGGCGCACACGACGATCGCGGTCACGGCAACGAGGACGGCAACAGCCAGGGTCACGGCCACGGTACCGGTACCACGTGGACGGTCACGGTGCGCGCCGGCGACCAGGCCGAACTGCACTGGAAGCTCGACTCGACCGGCCACTGGTACGACTTCATCGTCACTGCGGACAGCGACGCGAGTTTCTCGCGCCGCGTCGCCGGCCGCGTCGAGACTGGCCGCCACTCGGTCAGCGACCCGGCGATGGGGCTCGCCGACCGCTTCTGATGCCAGATCGGAAGAGCGTCGTGGAGGGAAAGAGGGTAAGATACTGTGTAGATACCCGTGGTCGCCGTATCATTAAAAAAACAACCTACAGACACTCATACCACACCGTACCCACCCCGCCACCACATTTCAGCCCTCTACCACTCACTACTCAA
>NZ_JAAGPE010000190.1:0-19205 GCF_017104605.1 Burkholderia sp. Ac-20384
GCGCGAAGCCGGTCTCGATCGTGCGCGGACCGCCGCGCGCGAGCTGCGAGCCGCGCCACAGCGACGGATGAAGGGATTCGGGAGAAATGGAGGATGCGAGCATGATGCCACCCACAACTGTATGGATATACAGTATATGGCAATGCGCTCGCGTCGCACAGCACCGGTGCAAAACCGGTTTTCGTCAGAAGATAAACAGCCGGAAAGCCGGTGCGGCCGTCATGTTACGCCGCACCGGAGCGGGCGTGGCCGGATCGTGTCGCCCGAACGCGCGCCACCGTCATCGTGCCCAAATCGCCCGATCGGGCCGGCACGCCAACCCGCCGGCGAACCGGCACGACGCAGCCCCCCGCACCGCACCGGCCCGCCTGCCGCCCGTCAGCCGAGCAGCAACGCGTCGTCGTCGAGCTGCTCGTGACGCACCTTCTCGAACATCTGCAGCAGGTCCGGCACGTCGAGCCCCTTGCGCGCGTCGCCCGCCACGTCGAGCACGACCTGCCCCTGGTGCAGCATCACCGTGCGGTCGCCGTAGTCGAGCGCCTGCCGCATGCTGTGCGTGACCATCATCGTCGTCAGCTTGCTCTCGGCGACGATGCGCGCGGTCAGCTCCAGCACGAACGCGGCCGTCTTCGGGTCGAGCGCGGCCGTGTGCTCGTCGAGCAGCAGGATCCGCGACGGCCGCAGCGACGCCATCAACAGGCTCACCGCCTGCCGCTGGCCGCCCGACAGCAGCCCGATCCGGTCGGTCAGCCGGTTCTCGAGGCCGAGGTTCAGCAGTCGCAGCTTGTCGCGGAACAGCTCGCGCGACGGCCGGTCGAGCGCGGCCCGGAAGCCGCGCCGCGCACCGCGCGCCATCGCGAGCGCCATGTTCTCCTCGATCGTCAGCGCCTCGCAGGTGCCGGCCATCGGATCCTGGAACACGCGCGCGACGAGGTGCGCGCGATCCCACGCGGCCTTGCGCGTCACATCGGTGCCGTCGATCGAAATGCGTCCCGCATCGACGGCCTGGTCGCCGCTGACCGCATTGAGGAAGGTCGACTTGCCGGCGCCGTTCGAGCCGATCACCGCGACGAACTGGCCGTCGGGGATCTCGAGCGACAGCCCGCGCAGCGCGCGCGTCTCGATCGGCGTGCCGGGATTGAACGTGAGTTTCAGGTCTTGTGCGGACAGCATGTCAGGCCCCTCCGTTCTTGCGCGCGAACAGCTTCTTGCGCGTCGCCGGCAGCACCAGCGCGATCGTGACGAGCGCGGCCGTCACGAGGTTCAGATCCTGCGCCTTCAGCCCGATGAATTCGCTGTTGAGCGCAAGCGCGATGAAGAAGCGATAGACGATCGCGCCGAGCACGACGGCGAGCGTCGTCAGCACGAGCCGGCGTGCCGGCAGCAGCGTCTCGCCGATGATCACCGCGGCCAGCCCGATCACGATCGTGCCGATCCCCATCGAGATATCCGCGCCGCCCTGCGTCTGCGCGAACAAGGCACCGGCGAGCGCGACGAGCGCGTTCGACAGCGCCATCCCGGCGAGCGTCGCACGGCCGGTCGCGATGCCTTGCGCACGCGCCATCCGCGGGTTCGCGCCGGTCGCGCGCATCGCGAGGCCGAGCTGCGACGAAAAGAACCAGTCGAGGCCGAGCTTCGCGACCACGACGACGATCGCGAGCAGCGCAGGGCGCAGCACGTAGTCGGGCATCCAGTCGGGCTGCAGCACGGTGAAGATAGTCGGCTCGGTGATCAGCGGCACGTTAGGCCGGCCCATGATCCGCAGGTTCACCGAATAGAGCGCGATCATCATCAGGATACTGGCGAGCAGATCCATGATCTTCAGGCGCACGTTGAGCCAGCCGGTGATGAAGCCGGCCACCGCGCCCGCGACGATCGCGATGCAGGTCGAACTGAACGGGTCGTAGCCGGCCGAGATCAGCGTCGCGGCGACGGCGCCGCCGAGCGGAAAGCTGCCGTCGACGGTGAGGTCGGGGAAGTTGAGGATGCGAAACGAGATCAGCACCCCGAGGGCGACGAGACTGAAGATCAGGCCGATCTCCAGGGCGCCCAGTAACGAGAACAGAGACATGATGGGGAAATCCTGTTGCTTCCCGGCCGGACGTGTACGGCCGGGCGAAGCGAACGGGCGGCCCCGGGTGGGAGCCGCCCGTCCGGCGGTGTCGTTCAGGCCCGGATCGGGCCCGCAAGCGCGGCGGTCGGACCGCGGCTTACTTGATGACCGTCTTCGCGTCCTTGAGCAGATCCGGCGACAGCGTCACGCCCTGCTTCGCGGCCGCGCCCGTGTTCGCGAACAACTCGAGGTTGCTGCTCGTTTCCGACGCGATCGCGCCCGGCTTCTCGCCCTTCAGGATGCGCGCGACGACCTTGCCCGTCTGGCGGCCGAGGTCGCCGTAGTTGATGCCGAGCGCCGCGATGCCGCCGCGCTTCACGCTGTCGGTGTCGCCGGCGACGAGCGGGATCTTCGCTTCGTTCGCGACCTTCACGAGCGCTTCGTACGCGGACACGACGTTGTTGTCGGTGTTCGTGTAGATCACGTCGACCTTGCCGATCAGGCTCTTCGCGGCCGGTCCGATGTCGACGGTACGCGGCGCGGCCGCTTCCTTCAGCGTCATCCCCTGCTTCGCGAGGATCTCCTTGAGCTCCTTCACGACGACGACCGAGTTCGCCTCGCCCGGGTTGTAGACCATGCCGACCGTCTTCGCATTCGGCACGACGCGCTTGATCAGCGCGACCTGGCGATCGAGCGGCAGCTTGTCCGACACGCCCGTCACGTTGGTGCCCGACGGGCCCCAGCCCTTCACGAGCTGCGCGGCGACCGGATCGGTCACGCCCGAATAGACGACCGGCACGCTCTTCGTCGATGCGACCACCGCCTGCGCGGCCGGCGTCGCGATCGCGACGATCACGTCGGGCTGGTCGCCGACGAACTTGCGCGCGATCTGCGCGGCCGTGCCCGTATTGCCCTGCGCGCTCTGGTATTCCCACTTGAGCTTGTCGTCGCCGTAACCTTCCGCCTTCAGCTCGGCGCGCACGCCGTCGCGGATCGCATCGAGCGCCGGGTGATCGACGATCGACAGCACCTTGACGGTCTGGGCGTGCGCGGCACCGGCCAGCGCGAGTGCGGCCACGCCGGCCGTGATCGAACGGATCGCGAAAGTCTTGAAACGCTTCATGGGTGTGTCTCCCCCGTATTGTGTCGGTTCTGGATGATGGATTCCCGCCGCCGTCAGGCGGGCGCCGCCACGCGTACGACGCGCTGGCGAACGGCCCGCGCACGCTCCGGGAAAGCGTGCAGCGGCGAACGCACGAGGATACCATTTCCGCAGACCACCGCCTGACTCTGCGCTTTCGCATCGCACCCCGGATCGCAGCGCCCGCCGAAGCCCGCGAGCGCGCGCGAAGCCCGGCCGGCGGCGGTTCCCGACGACCCCGGCACAACGCGTCAGCCGCGCTCGCGGCTTTACGTTATGCTGTCGGCCGACCCAGTCCACGCCATCGGAGGGCACATGAAACGGGGAGTCCGAACCATCGCATTCGCTGCCGTCGCGCTGCCGTCGCGCTGGCGCTGCCGGGTGCGGCGTTCGCGCTGACCGACGGCAGTGCGCAATACGACGACTGCATGCTCAATGCGCTGCGCGAAAGCCGCAACGGCGCGGCGGCCCAGTTGATCCAGCGCTCGTGCGACGCGCTGTACCGCAACAACGCGATGCTGCTGCCGCGCGAGCGGCGCTTTCACGAGTGCGTGGTGCAGTCGCTGCCGGGCGTGCGCGACAACTATGCGATCCAGCAGATCATGTCGATCTGCTCGCGGCGCGGCGAGATGTGAGCCGGCGCTGAACGCGACACACCGCGCGACCGTCGATCGGCCGCGCCCATGAAAAAAGGGCCTGCGCGATGCAGGCCCTTTTCGTTCAGCGGGTCGACCGGTGTGCGGCGTTCAGAACGACGCGACCATCGAGCCCTTGAACTGCTTCTTGATGAATTCCTTCACTTCCGGCGACTGGTACGCCTTGACCAGCTTCTTCACCCACGGCTGGTCCTTGTCCTTCGCGCGCACGGCGATCAGGTTCGCGTACGGGCTCGTCAGCGATTCGAGCGCGATCGCGTCCTTGGTCGGCTGCAGGTTCGCGGCGAGCGCGTAGTTCGTGTTGACCACGGCTGCGTCGACGTCCGACAGCACGCGCGGCAGTTGCGCGGCGTCGAGTTCGGAGATCTTCAGCTTCTTCGGGTTGTCGGCGATGTCGAGCACCGTCGCGTTGTTGCCGCCCGTGCCGGCGCCCGCCTTCAGCTTGATCAGGCCTTGCGTCTGCAGCAGCAGCAGAGCGCGGTTCTCGTTCGACGGATCGTTCGGCACCGCGAGCTTCGCGCCTTGCGGCAGGTCCTTCAGCGCCTTGAACTTCTTCGAGTACACGCCCATCGGCGAGATGTAGGTCAGGCCT
This sequence comes from Burkholderia sp. Ac-20384, assembly GCF_017104605.1. Taxonomy (NCBI): domain Bacteria; kingdom Pseudomonadati; phylum Pseudomonadota; class Betaproteobacteria; order Burkholderiales; family Burkholderiaceae; genus Burkholderia; species Burkholderia sp. Ac-20384. The sequence continues at coordinate 4,443 of NZ_JAAGPE010000190.1, forward strand.
GCGCTGACGATCTTGTAGCCGCGCTGCTTCACCTGGCTGTCGAGGTAGGGCTGGTGCTGGAAGCTGTTCGCGTCGAGGTCGCCCGAGTCGAGCGCCGCGTTCGGCTGCACGTAGTCGTTGAACTCGATGACCTTCACGGTCAGGCCTTCCTTCTCCTTCGCGACCTTCTGCACGAGCTGCCACACTTCCGAATCCGGGCCGGCGACGGTACCGACCTTGATCACCTTGTCTTCGGCGTGCGCGCCTGCCGACAGCGTCAGTGCTGCACCGGTGGCCAGCACGGAAAATACCTTCAGGAGACTGCGACGCTTCATCTGTTTCTCGCTTTCTTGCTTACTGGATGGCTGAAAATGGGGCGCGATACGGGTATGCCCCGACTCGCAGGAAGGGGCAAATGGTGTCACAGGATCGGCGGGAAGTGAAATACATCCCGCTCATATGGGTATGCACCGCAGCGGTGCTGGCGGCGTCTGCGCGATTCGGCCGTTAGTTGCGTTTCTGAGAATCGCGCATCAGCCGGCGTGCGTCACGCCACCGCTGCCCGGTCGGCCGCCTTCGTATCGAATACAGGCTCGACCACCTGCCCGCCGACCCGGAACGCGCCGACCGCATCGCGCAGCCGCGCGGCCTGTTCCTGCAGCGACGCGGCAGCAGCGGCGGCTTCCTCGACGAGCGCCGCGTTCTGCTGCGTCACCTGGTCCATCTGCGTGACCGCGCGCCCGACCTGCGTGATGCCGCTCGCCTGCTCCTCGGATGCCGCCGCGATCTCGCCCATGATGTCGGTCACGCGGGCGACGGCCTGCAGGATCTCGCCCATCGTCGTGCCGGCCTGGCCGACCAGCGTCGACCCGTTGCGCACGCGCTCGACCGAATCGACGATCAGCTCGCGGATCTCCTTCGACGCCGTCGCGCTGCGCTGCGCGAGCGAGCGCACTTCGCCCGCGACCACCGCGAAGCCGCGGCCCTGCTCGCCGGCACGTGCGGCTTCGACCGCCGCGTTCAGCGCGAGGATGTTGGTCTGGAATGCGATGCCTTCGATCACGCCGATGATGTCGGCGATCTTGCGCGAACTGTCGTCGATCTCGCCCATCGTGCCGATCACCCGGTTCACGACGTCGCTCCCGGTGCGCGCGATCTCCGATGCGCTGTTCGCCAGCCCACTCGCCTGCCGCGCGTTGTCGGCGTTCTGTTTCACCGTCGCGGTCAGCTGCTCCATGCTCGCGGCGGTTTCCTCCAGCGAAGCGGCCTGCTCCTCGGTGCGCTGCGACAGGTCGTCGTTGCCGGCCGAGATCTGGCGGCTCGCCGACGCGATCGATCCGGCCGACTGGCGAATCCCGCCGATCGTCGCCTGCAGCCGTGCCTGCATGTCGTGCATCGCGGCCATCATGCTCGTGCGGTCGCCTGCGCGCACCGGCACCGGCTGAGTCAGGTCGCCCTGCGCGATGCGCGTCGCGAGCGCGGCCGCTTCGTCGGGCTCGCCGCCGAGGCTGCTGCGCACGTTGCGGATGATCACCAGCATCGCCGCGCTGATCACGAAGCCGATCACGAACACGACCGCGAGGTGGCCGAGCAGCGTCCGGTAATAGATGGTGTCGATGTCCTTCAGGAAGACGCCGCTCGAGATGTTCCAGTCCCACGGCGTAAAGCGCGTGACGTAGCTGATCTTCGGCACGGCGGTCTCGCTGTGCGGCAGGCGCCCGCGATACTCGGCGAAGCCGCTGCCGGTTTCCTTCGCGGCGTTCAGGATCGTGACGAACAGCGGCTTGCCGTCCGGGTCGAGATAGTCGCCGACCTGCGTGCCGACCAGCTTCGGCAGCGTCGGATGCATCAGCACGACCGGCTTCGAGTCCATCACGAACACGTAGCCCGAATCGCCGTAGCGCATCGCGGCCAGGCTCGCGAGCGCGTCGCGCTTCGCGTCGGCCTCGGGCAGCGTGCCGTTCTGCGCGAGCGCGTGATACGCCTTCACGATGCCGGCCGCCGAATCGACGAGATTCGCGATGCCGGCCTTGCGTTCGGCGAGCATCGTCGCGCGCGTCTCGTACGCGCTCCATGCGCCGACGCCCAGGAGACCGATCCATACCAGCGCAAGCGCGAGCCACAGCTTGCGGTTCAAACTCATTCTGCTCATCTGCGTGCCTTTGTCGATGTCGATGCGCACGCTGCGCGCGAACGGCCTGCCGCGCGCAAACGCTTGCCCATTTATTTACGGCACCGAGCCTTACAACTTGAATACGTTTGGGCACCGCGAACCGGCGCTCGACATGCCGACTGCGCACCGCCCCGCACCGCGCCCGCCGGCGCGACAGCCCGCATCCGCTGTGCTAAAAAGACCGGCTAGCCGGCACACGAAGAGCCGGCACCATTCCGGGGGCCACCCATGTACGTCATCGACATTCATTACACCGCATCGCTCGAGCGCATCGACGACGCGCTCGAACGCCATCGCGCATTTCTGCAGCCGCAGTTCGACAAGGGCATCTTCATCGCAGCGGGGCCGAAGGTGCCGCGCGAAGGCGGCGTGATCCTCGCGGCCCGCATCGACCGCGACGAGCTGGACGCGATCCTGAACACCGATCCGTTCGTCATCGAGGGGCTCGCCACGTATCGCGTGACGGAATTCCGGATCACGCGTGCCGCATCCGGCTTCAACGTACCCGCGCTGCCGTAACGCGACGCCTGCGCGACATCTGCGCGAGGCGCGCGCAGGCCGACACGCCGCCCGACGGGCGGCGCATGCCAACAACGAAGAGAGAGGAAAGCGTGACGGCGCGTGGCGGCCGTCACGTGATCGCCGGGCCGGGCGCCCGGCGGCTGCCGGTCAGTCGACCAGCAGCTTCAGGTCATGAACCCACGGGCCCGGGCCCTGGCCGTCGCGCACGAACAGGCGCAGCTTGCCGTCGCGGTCGAACACGTAGCTCGCGGCCGTGTGATCCATCGTGTAGCTGCCGGGCGTCTTGCCGGGCACCTTCGCGTAGTACACGCGGAAATCCTTCGTGACCTTCTTCAGTGCCGCTTCGTCGGCCGGCCGCAGGCCGATGAACGACGGATCGAACGCGGGTACGTACTGGCCGAGCAGCGCCGGCGTGTCACGCTCCGGGTCGACGGTGACGAACAGTACCTGCACGCGCTTCGCGGCATCGGGCCCGAGCTGCTTCAGCGCTTCGGACAGCTCGGCCATCGTCGTCGGGCACACGTCCGGGCAGTGCGTGTAGCCGAAGAACATCACGACGGCACGGCCCTTGAAGTCGGCGAGCGTGTGCACCTTGCCGGCCGTATCGGGCAGCGAGAAGTCGCTGCCGAACTGCGTGTTGCCGGTGATGTCGAGATTCTGGAATTTCGGCGCGTTGTCGCATCCGGCGAGCAGCAGTGCTGCCGTGAATGCGCATGCGAGCATCCAGCCTTGGCGCGCGCGGCGCCCGAACCGTGAGTGGAGCATTGCGTTCAAACCGTGCGGTTACACGCCGAGCAGCGGGCGTGCATAGTGATCGACGAGCAGCGCGGCGAACAGCAGCGACAGGTAGACGATCGAGTAGCGGAAGGCCTTGCGGGCGAGTTCATCCGAATAGTCGCGATGGATCTTCCACGCATACGCGAGGAACACCGCGCCGAGCAGCACCGCGCTCGTCAGGTAGACGGCCCCGCTCATCCCGGAGATGAACGGCATCAGCGTGACCGCGAACAGGATCACCGTGTACAGCAGGATGTGCAGCCGCGTGAACTTCTCGCCGTGCGTGACGGGCAGCATCGGCAGCCCCGCGTTCTCGTAATCCTTGCGGCGATAGAGCGCGAGCACCCAGAAATGCGGCGGCGTCCACACGAAGATGATCAGCACGAGGATCCACGCGTCGCCCGGCACCGCGCCGGTGACCGCGGCCCAGCCGAGCGCCGGCGGCATCGCACCCGATGCGCCGCCGATCACGATGTTTTGCGGCGTCATCGGCTTGAGCAGCAGCGTGTAGATCACGGCATAGCCGACGAAGGTGGCGATCGTCAGCCACATCGTCAGCGGGTTCGTGAACGTATAGAGCGTCCATGCGCCGACGCTGCCGAGCACGGCCGAGAAGATCAGGATCTGCGGGGTCGTGATCTCGCCGCGCGCGGACGGGCGCCACGCGGTGCGACGCATCATCGCGTCGATCTTCTGTTCGACGAGGCAGTTGATCGCGAACGCGGCGCCGGCCAGCAGCCAGATGCCGACCGTACCGCCGATCAGCACGTGCCACGGCACCATGCCCGGCGTCGCGAGGAACATGCCGATCACCGCGCAGAACACCGCGAGCTGCGTGACACGCGGCTTCGTCAGCGCCATGTATTGCGAAAACCGGCTACCGGGCGATTGGGAGAGGGTGCTTTGCATGGGGGCGGTCACGCCGGGGCGACGTCGCGCGCAGGCTGCGCGACACGGCCGGGGCGGCTTGAAAGGATGCGAAAGTTTAACATGACGACGAGCAGCAGCAGGATCGCGGCCCCGCCGTTGTGCGCGACGGCGACCGGCAGCGGCCACTGCAGCACGATGTTGGTCAGGCCCGTCACGAACTGCAGCAGGACGACCAGCAGCACGCCGTTCGCGGGCCGCCGCAGCGATTCGAAGCGGCGCATTTTCAGCGCGAACGCGACCAGGTACGCGACCACGACGAACGCGAACGTGCGGTGCGTCCAGTGGATCGCGACCAGCGCGTCCTGCGTGATCGCGTCGCCGTCCTTCGTCATCCCGAGCGCGCGCCACAGGTGGAAGCCGTGCTGGAAGTCCATCGGCGGGATCCACTGGCCGTTGCAGGTCGGGAAGTCGGTGCACGCGAGCACCGCGTAGTTGGTGCTCACCCAGCCGCCGAGCGCGATCTGCACGACCAGCAGCACGAGCGCCGCGAGCGCGGCCGCGCGATAGCGGCCGGCTTCGGGGTCATACGACGGCAGCGGCGTCTGCCGCGCCGCGAGCCAGCCGAGCGTGCCGAGCAGCGTGAGGCCGAGCAGCAGGTGGATCGTGACGATCACCGGCTGCAGCTTCATCGTGACCGTCCACGCACCGAACGCGCCCTGCACGAGGATCAGCAGCAGCAGGCTCGTCGGCCACCACGGCGACACGTGCAGCGGGCGGCGGCGCAGCCGCGCGGTCCACGCGATCACGACCTGCGCGATGATCAGCACGCCGATCGCCATCGCGAAATAGCGGTGGATCATCTCGATCCACGCCTTCGACATGCTGACGGGGCCCGTCGGCATCGCCTGGTGCGCGGCCGTGATCGCGGCGTGCGCGATGAACGGCGACGACGTACCGTAGCAGCCGGGCCAGTCCGGGCAGCCGAGCCCCGAATCGGTCAGCCGCGTGAAGCCGCCGAACATCACGAGGTCGAGCGTCAGGAAGGTGGTGATCCAGACCAGCTTGCGAAACTTGTTGTCGTCGGCCTTCACCCACACGTACGACAGCGGCAGCAGCGCGATGCAGAAGCCGATCAGGCCGAGTTGCAGTAGATACGACATCGGTTCATTGCCTCTCGTGTTGCCTTAGCCGATGCTCGACCACTTCAGCAGCTTCGTCACGTCCGCCTTGATCTTGCCGGGATTCGGATCCTTCGGGAAACGCATCATCAGGTTGCCGTTCGGGTCGACCATGTAGATGTGGTCGCTGTCCTTCGTGCCGGCGTCGGCCGGCAGCCACGCGGCCACCGCGGCCGGATCGGCGACGAGACGGCGCGTGTCCGGATATGCGTCCAGCACCTTCTGCGGCATCGCACCCGCATCGCTGCGCAGCCACACCATCGTGAGCCGGTGCCGCTCGCCCGCCTGCGTGACGCGGATCTGGCGCATGAAATAGAGCTTCTTCGCGCAGGCTTCGTCGCACGCGCTGCTGTCGGTCATCACGAACAGCCACACGCCGCGCAGCGACGACAGCGGCACGGTCTTGCCGGTTTCGTCGGTCACCTGAAGATCCGCGGGGATCGGGCGCTGCGGCTCGATCAGCGTGCCGTAGTTGGTCGAGCCGCCCTTCGGCTTGATCACGTAATAGGTGAAGTACGACGCGATCATCGGTGCGGCGCACACGAGACCCAGCAGCACGAGCATCCAGCGGCCGCGCTTGCGGGCCGCAGGCGAGATCGGCGCAGCGGCCGGACCCTGACGGGAAGATTGCATGGACAAATCAGACCTCTCGAAACGAACCCGCGGCGCCGGCGCCGCGTCCTGGCATGGCGCTCACGCGCCGGCCGACTTCTTCGCCGCACGCCGCGCGGCGTACAGGCCGAAGCCGAGCGCGGCCGCCGCCATCGCCCACCACTGAAACATGTAACCGTAATTGCGCTCGACGCCGGTCGTCGCCGCCGGCCAGTCGCGCACGAGCTTGTCGCCGTCGTCGCTCGTCTGCTGGATCACGAACGGCTGCAGCGGCAGCCCCGTTTCCTTCGCATACGCGGCGACGTCCAGGTTCTGCCGGATCTTCTGGTGCGCCGCCGACCCGCCTTCACCGAGCTCGAACGCCCGCGACGCGTCGGCGCGCGCGATGCCCACGATCTCGACGTCGCCCGCGGGCGTCGCGAACGGCTCGATCGCCGTGCGATCGGAAATATTGCGCGGCAGCCAGCCGCGGTTCACGAGCACGACGCCGCCGCCCGTGAGTTTAAACGGCATCACGACGTAAAAACCCGGCTGGTCGTTATACGGCCGATTGTCGAGGAACACGGCCTGCTCGGGCAGGAAGCGGCCTGTTGCACGCACGCGATGGAACTCGATCGACGCGAGCGGCATCGGCTGCGCGCCGACGTCGACGGGCACCGCCTGCTCGTAGCGCGCGATGCTCGCCTGCAGCGCTTCCTTCTGGTGCGCGCGGTCGCGCTGCCAGAAACCGAGACGGATCGTGACCGCGACGACGACGAGAATCAGCAGCGCAGGCAGCCAGCGTATCTTCATCATGCGGCCCGCCCGGCACATGCCTGAAAGCGAAGTGCGATAATTATCCTCTTCCTTTCGAATTGCCGTCGTCCGGTTCGTGTCATGCACATACTCGTTCCCATCGCCTTCGTCCTCATCATTGCCAGCATGGGCTCGGCGCTCTACTTCATGATGCACGACCGCGGCCACACGAAACGCATGGTCTGGTCGCTCGCCACCCGCGTCGGGCTGTCGGTGTCGCTGTTCCTGCTCATCCTGATCGCGAACTGGATGGGCTGGATCCATTCGACCGGCCTGCCGATCGGGCGTTGATCGATTTGCCGCTGCGGCCGCTGTGACATTTCGCCGCACGGCCACGGCACCAAGCAAAAGCGCCGCCTGACTGAGTCGCGGCGGCGCCCGGGTGGTGAAGGCCGGCAGTCACGCTGCCCGGCCGACCCAATGAAAACGGCCCGCGCATTGCTGCGCGGGCCGTTGTTCCATTTACAGCCAGTAGACGACGACGTACAGGCCGAGCCAGACGACGTCGACGAAGTGCCAGTACCACGCGGCGCCTTCGAATGCGAAGTGGTGATCGGGCTTGAAGTGGCCGCGGATCATCCGCACCAGCACCACCGCGAGCATCGTGCCGCCGAGGAACACGTGGAAACCGTGGAAGCCCGTCAGCAGGAAGAACGTCGAACCGTACACGCCCGAGTTCAGCGTCAGGTTCAGTTCGTTGTACGCGTGGTAGTACTCGAAGCCCTGCAGGAACAGGAAGCAGATACCGAACGCGAGCGTCGCGGCCAGCCATGCGATCGCCTTCTTGCGATGATCGTCACGCAGCGCATGGTGCGAGATCGTCAGCGTCACGCCCGACGACAGCAGGAATGCGGTGTTCAGCGTCGGGATCGGCCACGGGCCCATCGTCTTGAAGTGACCGGCGAGCGCGGCGGGGCCTTCGTTCGGCCACACGGCGGAGAAATCCGGCCAGATCAGCTTGTAGTCGAGGCTGCCGAGCTGGTGCAGCGCGATTTCACGTGCATAGAACAGTGCGCCGAAGAACGCGCCGAAGAACATCACTTCCGAGAAGATGAACCAGCTCATGCTCCAGCGGTACGACTTGTCGACGTTCTTGCCGTAGTGACCGCCTTCCGATTCGGCGATCGCGTCGCCGAACCAGTGATACAGCGTGAAGAGCAACCAAAGCAGGCCGAGCAGCGCCGTAAACGGCGCCCAGTCGTGACCGTTGATCCACAGCGCTGTCGATCCGAGCATGACCAGCAGGCCGATGGCCGCGCTGATCGGATGCTGCGACGGATGCGGCACGAAATAGTACGGGGTCTGGTTTTGACCGCTCATGCTTGATTCTCCACTTCAGTCCAATTTGTGTACCGGAAACCGCTCCGGCTTTATTTCTTGCGCGGCGTGACCACCACCGCTCCTTCCTGCACGCGGCGCCGTGACGCCGCGCACTGCACTCTTCCTTCGTGGCCGCGGGCTTCAGCCCACGACGGCACGCACGATCAGGATCAGCACGCCGATGAACACAGCGGCTGCCAGCAACGCGACGATCAGCACGTGCAGCGGATTCAGCTGCGTCGCGTCGGCCTCCAGGTCGCGCCGCTTGCGCACCCCGAAGAACGACCACAGCACGGCCTTCAGCGCCTGGCCGAACGACCCGCCCCGCTTGGTCTCCGTCATCGCCCCGCCTCCGTCGTCATGCGTCCGGCTTCGCCGCGCCCTGCGCCGCGGTCTTGCCCGGCGCGGGCGCCGGCGTGGCCGGCGTATTCAACTCGAAGAACGTGTACGACAGCGTGATCGTCTTCACGTCCTTCGGCAATTTCGGATCGATCACGAACACCACCGGCATCTTGCGCGATTCGTTCGCGGCCAGCGTCTGCTGCGTAAAGCAAAAGCACTCGATCTTCTTGAAGAACTCCGTCGCCTGCTTCGGCGCGTAGCTCGGAATCGCCTGGGCAACGACCGGCCTGCCCTGCCCGTTCGTCACGTCGTACACGATCGTCGTCAGCTCACCCGGATGCACGTCGAGGCTGTTGTGCTCCGGCTTGAAACCGAGCGGGCCGCGCGCATTCGCATCGAACTCGACCGACACCGTGCGGCTGGTGTCGACCTGCGAGTTCTTCACCTCGCGCTCGCTGACATCGCGCTGCACCAGGTTGTTGATGCCGGTGATCTGGCAGATTGCCCGATACATCGGGATCAGCGCGAAGCCGAAACCGAACATCAGCCCGGCCACGACGAAGAGCTTCACCAGCATCGAACGATTGAACGCGCGATCGACGGCGCCCTCTTCCGGCTTCGACATACGACAACTTCCTCGCTACTGCGTCTGTTGCTGCATCAGTGAGTGGACAGCCACCACTGCTTGATCACGACACCCACAAAAAAAACGGCGGCGATGACGAGCAGGATGAGGCCGAGCCGCTTGTTGCCCGCGCGGATCTGCTCGGGCGTTCGTCTTTCTTGTGGATTCCGGTTCATCTGAAACTTCGGTTCGGCGCCCGCCGCGCCTGCCTGCGCGGCAGGCAGCGGCGGAACGCACTGTGAAACTTACTCGACGTGCGGCGGTTGCTCGAACGTGTGGAAGGGAGCCGGGCTCGGCACCGTCCACTCGAGGCCTTCCGCGCCATCCCACGGCTTGTCCGACGCCTTTTCCAGCTCGCCGCCGCCACGGTAGGCCGGCAGCGCGACCGCGAACAGGAAGTACACCTGCGCGAGGCCGAAGCCGAATGCGCCGATCGTCGCCACCTGGTTGAAGTCCGTGAACTGCGCCGGGTAGTCCGCATAGCGACGCGGCATGCCTGCGAGACCAACGAAGTGCATCGGGAAGAACGTCAGGTTGAAGAAGATCATCGACGCCCAGAAGTGGATCTTGCCGCGCGTCTCGTTGTACATCCAGCCCGTCCACTTCGGCGCCCAGTAGTACCAGCCCGAGAACAGCGCGAACAATGAGCCGGCCACCAGCACGTAGTGGAAGTGCGCCACCACGAAGTAGGTACCGTGATACTGGATGTCGAGCGGCGCCATCGCGAGCATCAGGCCCGTGAGACCGCCGAACGTGAACACGAACAGGAAGCCGATCGCGAACAGCATCGGGGTTTCGAACGTCATCGAGCCGCGCCACATCGTCGCGAGCCAGTTGAACACCTTCACGCCCGTCGGCACCGCGATCAGCATCGTCGCGTACATGAAGAACAGCTGGCCGGTGACCGGCATGCCCGTGGCGAACATGTGGTGCGCCCAGACCATGAACGACAGGATTGCGATCGAAGCCGTCGCGTACACCATCGAGCTATAGCCGAACAGCGTCTTGCGTGCGAACGCCGGGATCACCTGCGACACGATCCCGAACGCCGGCAGAATCATGATGTACACCTCGGGGTGGCCGAAGAACCAGAAGATGTGCTGGTACATCACCGGGTCGCCGCCGCCTGCCGCGTTGAAGAACGACGTGCCGAAGTGGCGGTCGAACAGCACCATCGTGATCGCGCCTGCCAGAACCGGCATCACCGCGATCAGCAGGTACGCCGTGATCAGCCAGGTCCATGCGAACATCGGCATCTTCATCAGCGTCATGCCCGGTGCGCGCATGTTCAGGATCGTCACGACGATGTTGATCCCGCCCATGATCGACGATGCGCCCATGATGTGGACCGCGAAAATCGCGAAGTCCATGCCCGGGCCCATCTGCGTCGACAGCGGCGCGTAGAGCGTCCAGCCGGCGGCCGTCGCGCCACCCGGCGCGAAGAACGAACCGACCAGCAGCACGGCCGCGACCGGCAGCAGCCAGAAGCTGAAGTTGTTCATCCGCGCGAACGCCATGTCGGACGCGCCGATCTGCAGCGGAATCATCCAGTTCGCGAAGCCGACGAACGCCGGCATGATCGCGCCGAACACCATGATCAGGCCGTGCATCGTCGTGAGTTCGTTGAAGAACTCCGGACGCATGATCTGCAGGCCCGGCTCGAACAGCTCGGCCCGGATGGCGAGCGCCATCACGCCGCCCGACAGGAACATGATGAACGAGAACAACAGGTACAGCGTACCGATGTCCTTGTGGTTGGTGGCGAACAGCCAGCGCCGCCAGCCGTGCGGCATTTCGTGCGCGTGGTCGTCGTGCGCGTGGTCCGCGGCTACGTCGTGCCCGATGCTAGACATGAGAATCTCCTAATGCGAATACGTCGACTAACTCAGCGACACGTCAAGCCGCCGGGCCGATCTCGACACGCCGGGCTTCCTTCGCGTCAGCCCCGCCCGTGATCGTTTCCGGCTTTTTGAGAATAATGTGGTCTTCCGCCACGCCTGCTGCCTTCAGCGCGTCGCGCACGGCTTGTGCACGATGCTTCGCCAGTTCGGCGTTTGCGTCGGCCGAGCCCGACTTGTCGGTAAAGCCCGACAGCGCGAGCTTCGCGTCCGGATGTGCCTTCGCATAGTCGGCCGCGGCGGCGATCGCCGCTTTCGCGTCGGCCGGCAGCACGCTCTTGCCCGTCTCGAAGTAGATCGTCGACAGTGCGGCCGATGCCGCTGCCGCCGGCTGCTCTGCGCCCGACGCGGCTTGCGCCGGCGCCGAAGCGGCTTCCGCCGGTGCCGCTGCCGCTGCGCCCGCCGCGTCTTCCGGCATCTTGCCGTTACGCGCGTCGGCCACTTGCTTCGGCTGCAGCAGGTCGTTCTTGTGGTTGCCCCACGAATTGCGTTCGTACGTGATGACCGACGCGATGTCGAGATCCGACAGCGACGCCCACGACGGCATTGCACCCTTGCCGTGCAGCACGCGCTCGACGTGGCCGGCGATCGGGCCGTTCACGATCGGGCTGCCGTCCATGGCCGGGAAGGCGCCGAGGCCCTTGCCACTCACCTGGTGGCAGGCCGCGCAGTTCGCCTTGTAGACTTCCTCGCCGTGCGCGACGAGTTCAGCCATCGTGTAGACCTTGTTCGGATCGACTGCGGCGCTGGCCAGCTTGGCCTTCTGCGCGGTGACCCACTTCGCGTAGTCGTCATCCGACAGGACTTCGACGACGACCGGCATGTACGCGTGTTCCTTGCCGCACAGCTCGGTACAGAAACCGCGGAACGTACCGACCTTGTCGGCCTTGAACCACGTGTCGCGCACGAAGCCGGGGATCGCATCCTGCTTCACGCCGAACGCGGGCACGTACCACGAGTGGACGACGTCGTTCGCGGTCGTGATGATGCGGATCTTCTTGTTGACCGGCACGACGAGCGGGTTGTCGACTTCCTGCAGATAGGTGTCGGTGATCGGCTTCTTGCCCATCACTTCGTCGCGCGGGGTGCTGAGCGTCGACAGGAAGCCGATGCCCTCGCCCGGGCCCTTCACGTAGTCGTAGCCCCACTTCCACTGGTAGCCGGTGACCTTGATCGTGAGATCGGCGTTCGTCGTGTCCTTCATCGCGACGACGGCCTTCGTCGCCGGCAGCGCCATCAGCACGACGATGACGAACGGCACGATCGTCCAGATGATCTCGACGGTCGTGCTTTCATGGAAATTGGCGGCCTTGTGGCCCTTGGATTTGCGGTGCGCGAAGATCGAATAGAACATCACGCCGAACACGCCGACGAAGATCACCGTACACAGGATGAGCATCATCGTGTGGAGATCGTAGAGCTCCTCGGCGATCTTCGTGACAGGCGGCTGAAAGTTGATCTCGTTGACGCGGGGGCCGCCCGGGCTATCACCGACCGCCAGGGCGGCACCGGCAAAGAGCAATCCGCTGCATGCCAGCACGCCCGTGAGGGCTCGCTTGATTGTTTTCATAGCATCCTTACCCAAAATTTCCATTCAAACCCTCCCCCGTCGCAAGCTACCGGCCATATCCGCCGGTGCCCGCGCCTCGTCAGCCGCAGCGCCTGAGCGACACACGCAGTTCGTCGGCGAACTGCGCACGCTTGTACTGCGCGAGATGCTGCCCGATTACGACGGTCTGCCCGCGCGATACCAGCCGAATCGGATCGCGTGGCGTCGCACCCGGCTCGACCCGCACCCAGCGCGGGTTGAATTCGATCTGCGTGAGCCGCTCCGCATCCATCCGCTCGATCACGAGCCGGTGCGGATACAGCCTGATGCGTTCGTAATCGACCGCATGGCGAGCATAGATCGCAAATGCGACACCCACAGCCAGCAACTCGATTCCGGTGAAGGGCATGACGAGCCAAGCCCCTTGCCACATCAGCAATGTCGCGATCACCAGCGAGAAACCCGCGAGCGACGCGTAAAACAGCACGAACTGGCGCGGCGACACCGAACAGTTGCGTTTCATCAGCCAGTCTTCGAGGACCGGCTCGCCGTTCGTCGTCTCCGCCAAAACCCTCGCTGCTTCCATCGCCGCCTCACGCGAATGGCATGCGATGCATGCCTGCATCGGACTCGTCGCCCCGTATTGCGGGGACCCCGGGACGACAAGCTGACGCATTATAGGCGGGTTCAATGGCATCCACAAGCAAGCGACTATCGGCCCGCGAGCCAAGCGCGACAAGCTTTTCGGCCATTTTAGGCGCCAATTCGACCCCGCTTTGCGCCGCTAATTTCAGACATAACAAAACCCCTCTTTACCGCTTTACCGATTCTTCGGACGCCCCTTGCCGATGTCCTCGATGCGCACGATCCCATGCCCTTCGGCTGTCGTGCGCGGTACGGCCTTCCACGCGTGGCCGTAGATCACTTCGAACGTCAGCGGAATCGTGCCGTCCGAGCGCCGACGGGCCTCCAGCGCGTCGCCGAGCGCCGCGCGGAAGCGCCGCGTCGCGCGCTGCGGCGCCTCGCGGTCGAACGGATAGGCGCCCCAGCGGCGCACGTCGGCCAGCAGGGAGTCGGGGGATTTGTAGGTGACGGTCAGCACTTCCTGATCCATCACGGGAATCTCGAAGCCGCTCTCGACGAGCATGTCGCCGAGGTCGTGCATGTCGACGAAATCGATCACGCGCGCGGCGGGCGGCGCCATGCCGAGCGCCGCTTCGGCGTCCGCGCAGGCCGCGCGCAGTTCACGCAGCGTATCGGGGCCGAGCGTGCTGAACATCAGCAGCCCGTTCACGCGCAGCACGCGCTGCCATTCGGGCAGCACCGCGTCCGGGCGCGAATGCCAGTGGAGGGCGAGATTCGACCAGATCAGGTCGAATGCGCCGCCGGGGAACGGCAGCGCGGCGAAATCGGCCTGCGCGACGCGCGGGCCGCGCTGGCCCAGGGCGCGGCCGAGCGAGGCCGGCAGCCAGCGGCGCCAGCTCGTCTGCTCGACCTCGCGCTGCCCTGCTCGCGCGAGCATCGCACCGGACAGATCGACGCCGAATACGGGCGCCTCCGGAAAGCGTGCGCGCAGCGCCGGCAGGTCGTCGCCCGGGCCGCAACCCGCGTCCAGCACGGCTGTGGGGCTCACCTTGATGTATTCGAGGCGCTCGTTCATGCGCTGCGCGATCTCGCGCGGCAGGAACGCGACCGCATCGAACGTGGCGGCACGGCGGTCGAAAATCCGCCGCAGGCGCCTTGCGTCATTGGCCGGACGGCCGGTTGAAGTCGAAGCTGGGGACATGTCGGGCACACTGGCGAAGAGCCCGAAGTATACTCGCTCGCCCCGCAGGCTTCATTGAGGCGGGGTGTCAGGAGTGTTGCGATGATCCGCAGTTCCGCCCGACGCACGATGCGCGTCGCTTTGTCGCAGGTTCGCGCGCTGGGAGCGCGCGTCGCCGCGGTCGCGTTGCCGAATCGCTGCGCACTGTGCGGCAATATGTCACACGCCGTGATGTGCGGCGCTTGCGACGCCGCGTACTGGAATGAAGCGCGGCTGCGCTGCGACGTCTGCGCGCTGCCGCTGGGTATCGGGCAACCGCGCTTGCCCCCACCCCGCGGCGCTCGCGCCGGCCGTGTTG
>NZ_JAAGPE010000191.1:0-18827 GCF_017104605.1 Burkholderia sp. Ac-20384
CGCGTGCGCGCCGCCCGCTGCCGCCACGTACAACGCGCTCCCGGCGGCGATCGCCCTCGCGCGTCGCGCCGTACCCGTCCTTACCATCGTTCCTTGCTCCGTCGTGCTGGTGGCCGATTCGGCCTGATCGCGGCGCGACGCATCGTCGGCGTCCGCCCTGTGTTGTGTTCTTTGCGATGCTGGGTGCGCGCGAGTCGGCATGCACTGGCCCATGGCGTCGGTCGCGAGCGCAGCGATGATACCGGGCGAACATAGCGCAGTCTTTAAAAAAGTGCGTTGGCGTTCGGCGCGTGGAAGGCGGGCCGCCTCGACATCGATCCAGACGGCTGCCGCCGGGCAAGGCGGATGAAAGACCGGAGCGCTAGACTGCGTGCGCCGCAGGAAGCGGTCGCGAGCCGCACGGCCCCGCGCGCGTCACCGGGATGCGTCGTGCTTTGCCGGCCGCACGGGTCCGGCGCCGCGATGTTGTCCGCCCCCAAGGTTCGGCTTCCGTGTTTGTCACGCCACCGTCACGACCGAGGACCGTATGCCCCGCCTGCCGATTCGACCGCTGTGCGCCGCGTTGCTCGCCGTGAGCGCGCTCCTGTGTGCCATGCCGCCGGCCCGCGCCTGCGACATCCCGGCGGCCGTCACGACGATCGATCCGCCCGGCTACTATGACGACGCCGCCGGCTATGCGCGCGCGGTCAAGCCGATGCGCGATTTCATTGCGCGGCTCAATGCGTCGGCTGACAACGGTGACTGGTCGTGCGCGGCGAGCCTGCTGGAAAGCTGGGCGCGGGCCGATGCGTTGATGGGCCCGCTTTCCGGTTATCAGGGCGACTACGAGCGTTCATGGGCCGGCACCGACTTCGCGATGGTGATCCTGCGCATGCCGCGCGACGTACGCGACGCGAACCGCGCACGGTTCGACGCGATCGATCCGTGGCTCGAACGCATCGCGATCGCCACCCGCGATGCGGCAGCGATCAATCATTTGCACAACAACCTCGTGTACTGGGCCGGACTCGACCTGATCGCGATCGGCACCGTGACCGGCAACACGAGCCTCGTCGACTCGGGGCTGCTGCGGGTTCGCGAAGGCATCCGCGACATCGGCCCCGACGGTTCGCTTGCGCGGGAAGTCAAGCGCGGCGACCGCGCGCTGCACTATCACACGTTCGCGCTGCTCCCGCTCGTGTTCGCGGCGGAACTCGTGCAGCGGCGCCATATCGATCTCTATCGGGAAAACGACGGTGCAATCGGCCGCCTGGCGAACCTCGTCATCGAGGCGGTCGACCATCCCGCCAGCTTCACGGCCATCACGCCGGTCAGGCAGGACCTGTTTCCGTGGACGTTCCGCGATGAACTGAGCTGGGTCGAGCCGTACTACGCGCGCTTTCACGACGCTCGCCTGCCGGCGACCATCGCATCGCGTCGTCCGTTCACCGAATGGCGGCTCGGCGGGGATGTGACGGCTGTCTGGGGCGCGCCGCTGCCGCAGGGAATCGGCGAGTGAGCTACCGCCTGAGCCGCTAGCCGCGCACGCGCCGCATCCTGAGCGTCGCCGACGGCGACTCGCCGAACGCCCGCTTGTACTCGATCGCGAACCGCCCGAGGTGCGCGAAACCCCATTTCAGCGCGATATCCGTCACCGAGGCGAGCCCCGGCGTGTCATCGGCAAGCAGTTCCTCGCGCACATGTTGCAGCCGCAACTGCCGCACGAAACCCATCGGCGTGATCCCGTGGCGATGGCGGAAGCCGGCGAACAGCGTGCTCGGGCTGACGCCGGCGAGTTCGGCGAGCCGTTCGATCGTCAGCGGCTCGTCGAGATGGGCGCGGATGTAGTCCTCGACGCGCCGCACATAGAACGGCGCGAGCGCCACCGGCAGGTGCCGCGTGCCGTTGCGCGCGCTGTTCGGGTGGCCGTGCAGCAGCAGGTTGAGCAGCGTCGATTCGAGCGGCTCGAACGCGAGCGGGTGACGCAGCGGATGCGCATCCGTCGCGATCGCGCCGGCGAGGATCGGCAGCATCTGCGCCAGACACGTCCCCTGCGACGACGACAGGCTGAATTCCGGCTCGAATTCGACCGGCGCGCGTCGATCGTCGCCGAAATGCCGTTGCGCGTGGCGCTCCATCACTTCGCGCTCGATGCGCAGGATGACCTGCGGGCACGCGTCGCCCCAACGCATCTTCAGCGGCAGCGTCGGCGAGATCAACGACGCAGTGCCCGGCGACGACACGAAACGCGCGGAGCCGCACTCGATCTCCGCGTCGCCGCGTAGCGGGATCTGCAACAGGAAGAAGTGCTCGAGCGGCCCGGGCTCGATGCTGACGCCACCGCCATAATCGAGCAGGTTCAACGACAGGTTGCCCCAGCGCGCATGGTGCATGCAGCTGTGCAACGCGCGCGATTCGCCGGTCGGCGTGAGCCGGTGCGGCTTGAAAACGTCGGCGACGCGCGCGCGAACCTCGTCGACATCGTTCGACTGCAGCAGCAGGTTGTCGTGATTGAAACAGGCCGTGTCCGGCAGCCAGCCTGTTCCGGAAAATTGCGCCATCGATGTTCTCCCGTCATGCTCGATTGCACTCGCGCCGCGCATGCGTTCCCGGTAGGGGGCATCCGCCGCACGATCCGGATAGCGCCTGGAGTATCCGGACAGTCCGGCCGCCAAAGCACGCAAGTCCCGCGCAAACGACGCAAGAAGCGGACCGTTCGCGCATCGTAGAAAACTGTGCGGGGCTTCCGCATCCGCACATACCCGCAGTCAGCCGCGCGCCTGCCCACGCGCGGCGGCCGGTGCAACAGGTTTCCGGAATTCGCGGATACCGGCCGAAGAAAGCGGATAGAAACGCCCATTTCGTCCGCCAATACTGGGCTCGTCGCAGCAATGAACTGAATGGAGGGACACATGCAAGGACGTCACATCGAGATTCCGTCGCCGGACGGCGGCACGTTTCGCGCGTACCTGAGCACGCCGGCCGCCGGCAAGGGGCCCGGCATCGTGCTGTGCCACGAGATCTTCGGCGCGAACGCGACGATGCGGGAGGCCGCGGACTACTACGCGGAGGAAGGCTACACGGTGCTCGTGCCCGACCTGTTCTGGCGCCAGGCGCCGGGGATCGAACTCGGTTACACAGCGACCGACATGGAACGCGCGATGGCCCTTTACCGCGAATACGACGAGAACAAGGGCGTCGAGGACATCGGTGCCGCGCTGGCCGTGCTCAGGCACCTGCCGGCATGCACGGGCGAAGCCGGTGTGCTCGGCTACTGCCTTGGCGGCAAGCTCGCCTATCTCGCCGCGTGCCGGCTGCCGGGCGTGGCCGCAGCGGTCAGCTACTACGGCGTGGGCATCGAGCAGGCGCTCGACGAGGCGTCGCACCTGCACGGCCGGCTCGTGCTGCAGATCGCGGCGCAGGACCGCTTCTGCCCGCCCGACGCGCAGCAGCGCATTGCCGACGCGCTCGCCGGGCGCGACGGCGTCGAAGTGTATGTGTATCCGGGCGTCGATCACGCGTTCGCGCGCATCGGCGGCGAGCATTTCGACAAGGCCGCCGCGATCATGGCCCACCAGCGCGCGATTGCCGCTTTCCGCGCCGCGCTCGGCCCGCGCTACGACCTGTCCACACTGTGGGAAGCGCACCTCAAGCACGAATTCGACACACGCAACGTCGATGCAACAATGGCGACGATGGTTGCCGAACCGTACGTCAATCACATTCCGACGCTGACGGGCGGCGTGGGCTACGACGAGCTCAAGCGCTTCTACACGCATCACTTCGTGCATGCGAATCCGCCGGACACGACGATCACGCCGATCTCGCGCACGATCGGCGCGAGCCAGATCGTCGACGAGCTGCTGTTCTGCTTCACGCACACCACCGAGATCGACTGGATGCTGCCGGGCGTCGCGCCGACCGGCAAGCGCGTCGAGATTCCGCTCGTCGCGATCGTCAAGTTTCGCGGCGACAAGCTCTATCACGAGCACATCTACTGGGACCAGGCGAGCGTGCTCGTGCAGATCGGCCTGCTCGATCCGGCCGGCCTGCCGGTCGCGGGCGTCGAAACGGCCCGCAAGCTGCTCGACGAAACCGTGCCGTCGAACGGCCTGATGCGCCGCTGGCAGGACAGCGAGCCGTCGTCGGGTACGCATTGACGCGGCCCTTCCCTCACACAACGATTCCCGGAGACACCCCATGACTGCCCTTGCTGGCAAAGTCGCGATCGTCACCGGCGGCGCCACGCTGATCGGCGCCGCGGTCGCGCAGGACCTGAACTGCGCCGGTGCGTGCGTCGCGATCCTCGATCTCGATGTGGAGAACGGCACGCGCGTGGCCGATTCGCTCGGCGAACGGGCGATGTTCGTCGCGCTCGACATCACCGACGATCGCGCGATCGGGCATGCGGTCGCGGCGATCGTCGAGCGGTTCGGCGCGATCGACGTGCTCGTCAACCTCGCGTGCAGCTACGTCGACAACGGCATCCAGGCGACCCGCAACGACTGGCTCGCCGCGATGGACGTCAACGTCGTGTCGGCGGCGATGCTCGCGAAGGCCGTGCATCCGCACATGATCCGGCGCGGCGGCGGTGCGATCGTGAACTTCAGCTCGATCTCGGCCCAGTGCGCGCAAACCGGCCGCTGGCTGTACCCGACCTCCAAGGCGGCGATCCGCCAGCTCACCCGCAGCATGGCGATGGATCTCGCGCCCGACCGCATTCGCGTCAACTCGGTGTCACCGGGCTGGACATGGTCGCGCGTGATGGACGAGATGACGCACGGCGATCGCGCAAAGACCGATCGCGTCGCCGCGCCGTTCCACCTGCTCGGCCGGGTCGGCGATCCGTCCGAGGTCGCGCAGGTCGTGACGTTCCTGTGCAGCGACGCGGCGAGCTTCGTGACAGGCGCCGACTACGCAGTGGATGGCGGCTATGCCGCGATGGGCCCCGAACAGGCGGTGCCGGCCATTCCGCGTCTGGCGGAGTGACCGCTCCCGGCCGCCGCTTTCTCCACCTCTTCTCACGGCCGGCATCCGGCCAACCCAGGACCTATCCATGAGACGCATCGCCATCGTCGGCGCGGGCCAGTCCGGCCTGCAACTCGCCTTCGCCCTGCTCGACCAGGGCTACCACGTCACGCTCGCGACCAACCGGGACGCCGAACAGATCCGCACCGGCAAGGTCATGTCGAGCCAGTGCATGTTCCACACGTCATTGCAGATCGAGCGCGATCTCGGCCTGAACACCTGGGAGGAAGCGTGCCCGTCCGTCGAAGGGATCGGCATCGCGGTGCCGCATCCTGACGGCAACGGCCGAAAAGTGATCGACTGGTCGTCGCGGCTCACCCGCTATGCGCAGTCGGTCGACCAGCGCGTGAAAATGGCCGACTGGCTCGACGGCGTGCGGCGCCGGGGCGCGGACGTGCGCATTGCCGACATCGGCGTGCCCGAACTCGAGGAACTGGCGCGCAGCCACGACCTCGTGCTGCTCGCGGCCGGCAAGGGCGAGATCGTCAACCTGCTCGGCCGCGACGAAGCACGCAGCGCGTTCGACCGCCCGCAACGCGCGCTGGCCCTCACCTATGTGAAAGGGATGACGCCGAGCCAGCCGTATTCGCGGGTGCGCTTCAACCTGCTGCCCGGCATCGGCGAGTATTTCGTGTTCCCCGCGCTGACCACGACGGGCCCGTGCGAAATCATGGTGTTCGAAGGCATTCCGGGCGGCCCGCTCGACTGCTGGGCCGACGTGAAGACGCCCGAGCAGCACCTGGACCGCAGCCTGTCGTTCCTGCAGCAGTACGTGCCGTGGGAATTCGAACGCTGCCGCGACGTCGAGCTCACCGATCCGAACGGCACGCTGGCCGGGCGCTTCGCGCCGACCGTGCGCAAGCCGTTCTTCCGGCTGCCGTCGGGCCGCACGGTGTTCGGGATGGCCGATGCGGTGGTCGTCAACGATCCGATCACCGGGCAGGGATCGAACAACGCCGCGAAATGCGCGAAGGCCTATTTCGACGCGATCGTCGCGCGCGATGCTGCACCGTTCGGCGAAGACTGGATGCAGCAGACGTTCGAAGGCTACTGGGCGTATGCGCAGCATGTCGTGCGCTGGACCAATTCGCTGCTCACGCCACCGCCGCCGCACATCCTCGAACTGCTCGGCGCGGCCGGTCAGTTCCATTCACTCGCCGCGGCGATCGTCGACGGCTTCGATGATCCGCGCCGGTTCGCGCCGTGGTGGTTCGAGCCGTCGGCCTGCGCGGCGACGATCCGCGAACACAGCGCACGCGCGGAGTAACCGGCATGGAAACGACCGCTACCGCACGCCCGGCCCTCGACCCGATGCAGTTGCGCGCCGCGTTCGGGCAGTTCCCGACCGGCGTGACCGTGATCACCACGTGCGCGCCCGACGGACGCAAGGTGGGCCTCACCGCCAATTCGTTCTCGTCGCTGTCGCTCGATCCGCCGCTCGTGCTGTGGAGCCTGCGCAAGGTCGCGCCGAGCCGCCCGGATTTCGTCGCGGCCACCCATTTCGCGATCAACATCCTCGCGCACGACCAGATCGCGCTGTCGCGCCGCTTCGCGACGCCCAGCGCCGACAAGTTCGACGGCGTGCTTCACGTGGATTCGGAGTCCGGCGGCGTGCCCTGCCTCGATGGCGCAAGCGCGCGCTTCGTGTGCCGCAACGTCGGTCATTACGAAGGCGGCGATCACCTGCTCTTCATCGGCCAGATCGAACAGTTCGACGCATTCGGAAAGGCACCGCTGGTGTTCCATGCCGGCCAGTATCGCGCGATCGCCGACCATCCCGATCTTTTTCGCACCATTTGATTAGTTATACCAATAAATATCCAGGAGGTGGTGAACATGAAACTCGGCTCTCGCGTACTCGTCGTCGCAGGCCTCACGATCGCCGGCATGGCCGCAAGCGCACCGGCCGGCGCGACCGACCTGCCGGCGGTCAACCTCGGCATGACCAGCTTCCTCGACGGGATGCCGCCGGCCGGCTCCGGCTGGTACGGCACGCAGTACCTGCAGTACTACACGGCCGGCCGCGTCAACGACAATGCGGGCAACAAGGTCGGGCTGCCGAAGCAGGACATCGACCTGTTCGCGGGGCTGAGCCAGCTCGTCTACCAGTCGCCGCTGACGTTCGCGGGCATGCATCCCGGCCTCGACGTGATCCTGCCGTGGATCGCGTCCGCGCGCACCGACGACGGCATCGGCAACGTCGCGCTGAATGCGCGCGCCGGCTTCGGCGACCTGCTGATCGGCCCGTTCATCCAGTTCGACCCGGTGATGGGCGCGCAAGGCCCACGCTTCGCGCAGCGCGTGGAATTCCAGTTCATCGCACCGACCGGCGCCTACGACCCGTCGCGCGCGATCAATCCGGGCAGCCATTTCTGGTCGTTCGACCCGTACTGGGCGGCGACGCTGTGGCTCACGCCCAAGTGGACCGTGTCGTGGCGGCTGCATTATCTGTGGAACGCAACCAACCACCAGCCGGCCACGTCGCTCGGCCCGGACGCGACGTCCACGCAGGCCGGCCAGGCGATCCACGCGAACTTCGCAACCGAGTACGAAGTGCGCCCCGGCCTGCGGCTGGGGCTCAACGGCTACTGGCTGCGCCAGACCACCGACATGAAGGAAAACGGGCAGGACGTGCCCGGCACGCGGGAGGCCGTGTTCGCGATCGGCCCCGGGGCCATGTATAGCTTCTCGCCGCAGGATCACCTGATGTTCAACGCGTACTTCGAGACCTATGCGCGCAACCGGCCGCAGGGCACGCGGTTGGTGCTGCGTTACGTGCATCACTTTCAGTGACGGCCTCGACCGGGTGAACGGGCCGGATTGCTATCGTCAGACGAAAAGGTGTGCTGCCGGCGCCAACGCGCCTGTCCTATAGTTTTGGAGAAGACAACGCAGGCAAACCGTCACGACCACAGGGGGCCGCGCCATGGCGACTTCAGCAACCTTCCGGTTCTTGTCGAACGCATCGCGGCGCCTGGTACACGGCATGGTTGCCGTCGCACCGGCCGTGGCGATCGGCCTCGCCGTTTCCGCGTGCGGCGGCGACAGTTCGCCGACCTCGAACACGCCCGCGTTCGCGAACGCGGCGCGCCCGCAGATCGACGCACTGCTCGCGGACACGCTCACCCCCGGCGCGGTCGTCTATGTGCAATCGCCGCAGGGCAACTGGCTCGAATCGTTCGGCACGGCCGTGCGAGGCACGAACACGCCGATCCCGACGAATGCGCACTTTCGCGTCGGCAGCGTGACGAAGACGTGGACCGGCACGGTGATCCTGCAACTGGTACAGGAAGGCCGGCTGAGCCTCGGCGACAGCGTCAGCAAATTCGTCGCGAACGTGCCCAACGGCGACACGATCACGATCGAACAGTTGCTGACGATGCGCAGCGGCCTCTACAACTATTCGACGAATCTCGCGTTCAACCAGACGCTCGATGCGCAGCCGGACATGGTCTGGACCACGTCCGAGTTGCTGGGTATCGCCGAAGGCCAGCCGGTCTATTTTCCGCCCGGCACGGATTTTCGCTACTCGAATACGAACACGATACTGCTCGGGCTCATCATCGAGCAGCTGACCGGCATGAGCGCGGCCGATGCGATGAACGCGCGCCTGTTTGCGCCGCTCGGCCTGGCCAATACCATGCTCCCGCCGCAGCAGGACACGTCGTTGCCGGCGCCGGCGCCGCAGGGCTATCAATGGGGCACCAACGCCGAGACGACTGACAGCGACGCGCTGTCGCCGCAGCGCCAGGCTGACGCGAAAAGCGGCGTGCTGCAGCCGACGAACGTGACCAGCGTCAATACGTCGTGGGCGTGGACGGCCGGCTCCGGCATTTCAACCGTGACGGAACTGGCCGCCTACGTGCAGCGGATGGTCGGCGGCGGCTACCTGAACGCCGACCTGCAGGCGCAACGGCTCGCCAGTTGCACGCCGGTCGATCCGACCGACCCGATGTCGGCGAGCTACTGCCTGGGCCTGGCCAAGTTCGGCACGTTCTACGGGCATACGGGCGAGATACCGGGCTTCAACACCTTCATGGGCTATGACCCGGTCACGAAAACGACGATCGTCACTTGGTCGAACACGGCTGCCGCGCCCGATGGAAGCGCACCGGCCAACGAAATCGCGCGGATCATCATGGGCGAGCTCAGCAAGGCGGCCGAAATACCGGACGAAGGCCGGCCGTGATGCGGTGAAGGGGAACGTCGCGACCGGGGATGAAGTGCGCCGCGGCCTGCGGCTCAACGGCGACTCCCGGCGGCAGGCCACCGACATGAAGGACGGCGCACAGGCCCCGCCCCTCGGCGCACGGCATCGATCGAAACTCCCAGGCATCCTGACGGAGCCGCGTCATTCCCCGGCCGACATCGCCCGCCACAGGATGGCAAACAGTTCGTCGAACTGCGCGGTCAGCGGCCGCGTTTCGCCCCGCATCAGGTGCATCACCATCACGCGCCCCAGCACGCCCATGAACACGTCCAGCAGCACCTTGCTGGATACCTTGTCGTTCAACGTGCCGCGCGCCTGGCCGTCCTTGAAGACGCCGAGGAAGGCTTCCATCAGCTCCCGGCTCTCATAGATGCCGATGTTCTTGTAGCGCGACATGGGCATGGTCGTGAACATCATCAGCATCACCGAAGGATGCTTGTCCATGTAGTCCAGCGTGACCCAGCAGGTCTTGCGCAGGCGCTCGCGCACGTCGTCGATGCCCTGCAGGTGATCGATCATGCGCTCGGCCAGCCGGCCCAGCATCACGTCGAGCATCGCGCAAACCAGCACCTCCTTGCTGCCGAAGTACTTGTAGATGGTTTGCAGCGACACGTTGGCCGCACGGGCCACGTCGGCGAGGCCCACCTCATGGAAATCGCGCCCGGAAAACAGCTCCAGCACGGCCTTCTCGATCCGGGCCAGCGTGTGACCGCGCATCCGCATCAGGAGCGCGCGACGCTCCTCGGGCTTGAGTGCATCGGGCGCCGCTTGCGCGTCAATGGATGGGTTCCTTTCCTTCATGGAAAGGCATGTTACCAAATTATCTCAAAATGGAAATAAGCCCTCCCGCTGCCTTGCCTTTCAACGCTCGCGTTACGAGAATGGCTCGCACCAGATGCAGGTTTTTCATCGATTCCGCGGCGTATCAGGCACACGGAAACGGTAATCAGGATTACCGAATTGAGCGACCCGACCGGGAAAACCCGGATCGCAATCACCCGACGAGCACACCCCATGGCTATTCAAAATTTCGCCCCGAGCTGGATGACCCATGAGCACCAGATGCTGTTCGATACGGCCCACCGTTTCTTCAAGGAGCAGTGGGTTCCCCGGGACGAAGCCTGGCGCCAGGCCGGCATGATGGACCGGCACGCGTGGGAAGAAGCCGGGGCCAACGGCTTCCTGTGTGCGTCCATGCCCGAGGAATACGGCGGCGCGGGTGGCGACTTCGGGCACGAGGCCGCGCTGATCCTCGCGCAGGGGGCAGCAGGAATCGGCGGCTTCGGCGGCTCGCTGCACTCGGGCATCGTCGCCCCCTACATCCTGCGCCACGGCACCGAAGCGCAAAAGCAACGCTGGTTGCCGCGCCTCGCCACGGGCGAGCTGATCGGCGCGATTGCGATGACCGAACCCGGCACGGGGTCGGACCTGCAGGCGGTGCGCACCACCGCCGCCCGGGAGGGCGACCACTACCGCATCAACGGCAGCAAGACCTTCATCACCAACGGCCAGCTCGCCAACCTGGTCATCGTGGTCTGCAAGACCAGCAAGGACGAAGGCGCGCAAGGCATGTCGCTGCTCGTGATCGAGACCGACCAGGCGCCCGGCTTCAGGCGCGGGCGCAACCTCGACAAGCTCGGGATGGATGCGCAGGACACCTCAGAACTGTTCTTCGACGACGTGCGGGTGCCTATCGACAACCTGCTCGGCGGGAATGAAGGCATGGGCTTCGTCCAGCTCATGCAGGAGCTGCCGCAGGAGCGGTTGATCGTCGCCGTGGCAGGCATTGCGGCGATGGAGCTGGCCATGCAGGAAACGCTGGCCTACACGAAGGAACGCCAGGCGTTCGGCAAGCCGATCTTCTCGTTCCAGAACACGCGTTTCAAACTGGCCGAATGCCAGGCGCTGCTGATGGCGTCGCGTGCGCTCGTGGATGCAGCCATCGTCGCGCACCTCAACGGCGAACTGGGCGTGGATCGCGCAGCGCTCATCAAGTACTGGGTCACCGACAACCAGTGCAAGCTGATCGACGAATGCCTGCAGTTCTTCGGTGGTTACGGCTACATGAAGGAATACCCGATCGCCCGCCTGTATGCCGACGCGCGCGTGCAGCGCATCTACGGCGGGACCAACGAAATCATGAAGGAACTGGCTTCGCGCTACCTGTAAGCGCCGGCGCGCCTTCATCCCACCCATCCATCCAGGGAAAGTCCCTCATGACCGAAGCCTATATTTTCGATGCCGTGCGCACGCCGCGCGGCAAGGGCAAGAAAGACGGCGGCCTGCACCAGGCCACGCCCGTGTGGCTGCTGCGCACGCTGCTGCAGGCGCTGCAGGCGCGCAGCCGGCTCGACACCGCACGGGTGGACGACGTGGTGCTCGGCTGCGTGACGCCCGTGGGCGAGCAAGGCGCGGACATCGCCCGCACCGCCGTGCTCGACGCCGGCTGGGCGCAAAGCGTGGCGGGCGTGACGCTGTCGCGCTTCTGCGCGTCGGGGCTGGAAGCCGCCAACCTCGCCGCGGCCAAGATCATGTCGGGGATGGAGGACATGGTGGTGGCCGGCGGCGTCGAATCCATGAGCCGCTGGGCGATGGGCAGCGACGGCGGCGCGTGGGTGATGGATCCGCGCGTCAACAGCGACACGGGCTTCATTCCGCAGGGCATCAGCGCCGACCTCGTCGCCACGCTCGAAGGCTTCGGCCGCAGCGATCTCGATGCGTTTGCCGCCGAGTCGCATCGCCGTGCGGCGCACGCGCAGGCGCACGGATACTTCGCCCGGTCGATCGTCCCGGTGACGGATCTCAACGGCCGGCTCCTGCTGGATCGCGATGAAACGGTCCGCCCGGGCGCCTCGGTCGAATCGCTCGCGCCGATCGGCGCCGCGTTTGAAACGATGGGCGCCATGGGCTTCGATGCCACCGCGCTGGACAAATACACCACCATCGAAAAAATCCATCACCACCACCACGCGGGCAATTCGTCCGGCATCGTCGACGGCGCGGCACTGCTGCTGATGGGCAGCCAGGCCGCAGGCGAACAGGCGGGGCTCAAGCCGCGCGCTCGGGTGCGCGCGTTCGCGGTCACGGGCACCGAGCCCACGATCATGCTCACCGGCCCGACGCCCGCCGTGCGCAAGGCGCTGGCCAAGGCCGGCATGGCGGCCTCGGACATCGACCTGTGGGAGATCAACGAAGCGTTCGCCACCGTGCCGATGAAGACGGCGCGCGATCTCGGCGTGTCGCTCGAGCGCGTGAACGTCAACGGCGGTTCGATCGCGATGGGCCATCCGCTGGGCGCGACGGGCGCCATCCTCCTCGGCACCGCGCTGGACGAACTGGAGCGCACCGGCCAATCCACCGCGCTGGCCACCCTGTGCGTCGGCGCCGGCATGGGTATCGCCACCATCATCGAACGCGTTTGAAGAAGGCCCCACACATGACCCTCTACACCACCCTCTCATTTGATGTGGATGCCAACGGCATCGGCCTGGTCACTCTCGATCAGCCCGGCCGCTCGATGAACGTGCTTGCCCCGGCGCTGATGGAAGAGTTCACGCGCGTCATCGGGCACGTGGAACAGGACGCCGGGATCAAGGGCCTCGTGATCACGTCGGGCAAACCGAGCTTCGTCGCCGGCGCCGACATCGACCAGCTCAGCCAAATCACGTCCGCCGAACAAGCCTTCCAGTTGAGCGAGCAGCTCAAGGCGCTACTGCGCCGCATGGAAAAATGCGGCAAGCCCGTGGTGGCTGCGCTCAACGGCACCGCGCTCGGCGGCGGGCTCGAACTGGCGCTGGCCTGCCATGCACGCTTCGCGATCGACGACCCGAAGGCCAGGATCGGCCTGCCTGAAGTCAAGCTGGGCCTGCTGCCCGGCGGCGGCGGAACCCAGCGCCTGCCGCGCATGATCGGCATCCAGAAGAGCTTCGAGCTGATCACCCAGGGCATCGAGCTGAGCCCGGCCAAGGCGCTGGGTCTCGGCCTGCTGAACGAACTGGCCGCCACGCGCGAGGAACTGCTGCACAAGGCCCGCGCGTGGTGCGTGGCCCACCCCGCGCCCGTGCAGCCGTGGGACGCCAAGGGGTTTCGTATTCCCGGCGGCGACAGCAAGAGTCCTGCCGTCGTGCAAATGCTGGCCATCGCGCCGTCCATCGCCAATGCGAAGGCACATGGCAACTACCCGGCCCTGACGCACATCATGAGCTGCCTGTTCGAGGGCGGCCTGCTCGACTTCGATGCCGGCTCGCAGGTGGAGTCGCGCTACTTCGCCGCCTGCGTGATGTCGCAGGTCAGCCGGAACCTGATCGGCACGCTGTGGTACCAGCTCAATGCGATCAAGAAGGGGCAATCGCGACCCGCCGGCGTGCCGCTTTCCAAGGTAAGAAAGGTGGGCATCCTCGGCGCGGGGATGATGGGTGCGGGCATTGCTTACGTGTCGGCCAAGGCGGGGATCGACGTGGTGCTGCTCGATACCACGCAGGAGAACGCAGAGAAGGGAAAGGCCTATTCGCAAGGACTGCTTGACAAGTCTCTGGCGCGCGGCAAGACCACGCAGGACAAGCGCGACACCCTGCTCGCGCGCATCCTGCCCACCACGCGCTACGACGACCTGCAGGGCTGCGACCTGGTGGTCGAGGCCGTGTTCGAGGACCGCGCGATCAAGGCCGACTGCACGACGCTGGCCGAGGCCGTCATCGGCGAGGATGCGGTGTTCGCGTCCAACACGTCGACGCTGCCGATCACGGGGCTCGCACACGTGAGCCGCCGTCCGGCCCACTTCATCGGCCTGCACTTCTTCTCGCCCGTGGACAAGATGCCGCTGGTCGAGATCATCGTGGGCGACAAGACCTCGGACGAGACGCTGGCGCGCGGCTTCGACTACGTGCTGCAGATCGGCAAGACGCCCATCGTCGTGAATGACAGTCGCGGCTTCTACACGTCGCGCGTGTTCGCCACCTACGTGATGGAGGGCATCGCGATGCTGGCCGAAGGCGTGCATCCGCGTTCCATCGAGGTGGCCGGTCTCAAGGCCGGCATGCCCATGCCGCCGCTGGCGCTGCAGGACGAAGTGTCGCTCGGCCTGTCGCTGCACGTGACGGACCAGACCCGCCGCGACCTGGAGGCCGAAGGCAAGGATTACCCGCCGCACCCGGCGGAGGCCGTGCTGCGCAAGGTGGGCCGCGACCTGGGCCGGGTCGGCAAGAAAGCGGGCAAAGGCTTTTACGACTACCAGGGCAAGGAAAAGTCGCTGTGGCCCGAGCTCACCGCGCTCTACCCGCCACGCGCCGACCAGCCCGCGCAGCAGGAACTGGTGGATCGCCTGATGTTCATCCAGGCGAACGAAGCCGCGCGCTGCTTCGAGGAAAACGTCGTGCGCTCGGTGGCCGATACCAACATCGGCTCGATCTTCGGCTGGGGCTTTGCACCCCACCACGGCGGGGCCTTGCAGTTCATCAATGCGATGGGCGCGCAACGTTTCGTGCAGCGTGCGCGCGAGCTGGCGGCGCAGTATGGCGCGCGTTTCGAGCCCGCGGCGATCGTGGTTGAGCTGGCCCGTACAGGCGGGAGGTTCGAGGATGCATGACGCCGCTTTCGCCAGCGGCGCATTGCCTCCGTTGCTCTCCGGCCTGCGGGTACTCGATCTGTCGCGCAACCTGCCCGGCCCGTTTGCGACCCGCATGCTGACCGACCTGGGCGCGAGCGTCATCAAGGTGGAGCCGCCCGAGGGCGACCCGACGCGGCCGCTGGCGGGGCTGTTCGACGCCCTCAACCACGGCAAGGCATGCCGCACCGTCGACTTTCGCGATGACGCGGACCTGGATCGGCTGCGCGCGTGGACGAAGGATGCCGATGTGCTGATCGACAGCTTCCGTCCGGGCGTATTGCAGAGCCTGGGGCTGGACGGTGCTGCCCTGCACGCGATCAACCCGCGCCTGACCATGGTGTCGATCACCGGCTACGGGCAACGTGGCCCGTGGGCAGGCAAGGCCGGACACGACCTCAACTTCATGGCGATGTCGGGCGTGCTCGACCAGATGCGCGCCCCCACGGGCGAACTGGCTCAGTCCAATGTGCAATGGGGCGACCTCGCGGGCGGGAGCGCGATGGCCTGCATCGCCGTGCTGTCGGGCGTGTTCGACGCGCAGAGGACGGGACGGGGAAAGCACCTGGACGTGAGCATGACCCACGGACTGCACGCGCAGCTCGTGATGCCGCGGGCCACCGGCGCGATGCTGGCCGCGGCGCTGGGCCGCCGCCCCGGTGCAGGCGAGGATCTGCTAAACGGCGCATTGCCTTGCTACGGCCTGTACGCCACGCAAGACGGCCGCCACCTCGCGGTCGGCGCGCTGGAGTTCAAGTTCTGGAAAGAGGCATGTGAAGTGTTCGACCGCCCCGACTGGACGGCACGCCACTGGCAGCGCGGCCAACTGCCCGGCTCCAGCGACTGCGTGGCCTTGCGTGCCGAAGTCGAACGCCTGATCGCGTCGCAACCGCTGGCGGTCTGGCGCGAACGGTTCGCATCGGCGGACGCCTGCGTGACGCCCGTTCTCACGCTTGACGAGGCTCACGCACACCCTCTGTTCGCGAATCACGCACGGCCGCAGCCGCGGGCCGAAATCGGGGCTTGAGGGGCCGGCGAAGGAGCCACGAGACACGCACGACCGATCGCCCCTCCTCCGCTCACGCGTCGCGAACGTCCTCGTCGATCCGCAGCAGCCGCCCTGCGTTCGCGATCACGATGAACGTGCCGACGTTGTGCAGGATCGCCGCCCACACCGCGCCGAGCATCCCGGTCGCGGCGAGCGCGATCACCGCGAGCGTCCACGCGAGGCCGATCGCCGCATTGGTCGTCGCCGTGCGCCGGCATTGCCGGCCAAGGCGGATGCAGGTCGGAATCCGCTTCAGGTCGTCGCCCAGCAGCACGACGTCGGCCGACGCGATCGCGATGTCGACGCCGCGCTCGCCCATCGCGATGCTCGTCGAGCCGGCCTTGATCGCCAGCACGTCGTTCAGCCCGTCGCCGACGACGAGCGGATGCAGGCCCGCGCCGATCTCGCGCATAACGTAATCGAGCTTGTCGTGCGGCAGCGCCTGCGCGACCACCGTCTCGATGCCCGTCTCGGCCGCGACCTTGCTGGCGACGCGTTCGAGGTCGCCCGTCAACAGCGTCTGCCGCGCAAGGCCCAATGTCCGCAGTTCGGCGAGCGCGTCGCGCGCGTCGGGCCGCAGCGTGTCGGCGAAACCGAACCATGCGAGCAGCAGCCCGTCGAGCGCGAGGCCGACGATCGGCCCGTCGAATCCTTCGGGCGGTGACGGCAAGTCACTGACATGGTCGGCGAGCAGCACGCGCCGGCCGAGTACCGCCGTGCCGTCCGGCGTGTCGGCGACGACGCCGAGCCCGCGCAATTCCCGCGTGCGTTCGAACGGCGCAATGGCAGCGCCGGTGAGGCCGGATGCGGCGGCATCGCGAACAAGCGCGCGGCTCGCCGGGTGTGCGCTGCTTTCGCCGAGCCGCGCGGCCAGCGCGCGCGTCTGCGCACCGTCGACACCGGGCTGCAGCCACACCTGCCGGACCTGCAATTCCCCGCGGGTGAGCGTGCCGGTCTTGTCGATCACGAGCGAATCGACTTCGGCGATCTTGTCGAGGAACGCGGCATTGCGAAACAGGATGCCGTGCCGCGCGCCCACCGCGATCCCGGCAATGGCCGTGGACGGCGCGGCGAGCACCAGCGCGCACGGGCACGCGGCCACGATGACCGCGAGCATCGCCGACGCATTCGCGGACGTGAACCAGACGATCGCCGCGATCAGCAGGACGAGCGCGAGATACGCGCCCATGTGCCGTTCGAGCACCTGCGTGACGGGCGGTTTCGCCTGCTCCGCGTGCTGCATCAGCGCGATGATCTTGCCGAGCGTCGAATCCTTGCCGGTATGCGTGACGTCGATGCGCAGCACGCCGTCGAGATTCAACGCGCCGCCATACACGGTGCTGCCTGCATCGACGTCGTGCGGTACGGATTCGCCGGTGATCGGCCCGTTGTCGACGCTCGACGTGCCCGCCACCACGACGCCGTCGACCGGAATGCGCGCGCCGGCCACCACTTCGATGCGGTCGCCCGCACGCAGCGCGTCGTACGCGACTTCGACGACACTCCCGTCGGCGCCGATGCGGCGCACACGGCCGGCCGTCAGCCGGCCGAGCGCGCGGATCGCCTCCTGCGAGCCGAGCACGCTGCGCTCTTCGAGCGCATGACCGAAGGTCATCACGATCGGCAGCAGCGCGGCCGTCGTCATGTCGCCGATCGCCCACGCGGCCAGCATCGCGAGCGCGATCAGGCGATCGGTCACGCCATGCAGGCTCGGCGCGCGCAGGCTGTGCCACGCACTTGCAAACACCGGCCCCGCGACGATCAGCGACGCGAGCGCGGCGAGCAGTTGCGCGAGCGTGTCGCCGCCGCCCGACAGCATGCGCCACGCGAACGACAGCACGAGCAGGCCGCCCGCGAGCAGCGCCAGCGCGATCTGCCGCGTGATCGTGCGGCGTTCGTCGAAGGACAGCGCGTAGGCCGTCGTGCCGGCAGGCGCGGCGTCCGGCTGCGTGGCCGGTTCGGCGAGCGAATTCATCGGGCGTTTCCGGGCAGGATCAGGTTGGAGGTGCCGTGCGGATCGATCGTCGTCACGCGGCCGGCCTGCGACAGCACGCGCTGCACGCGATCGCGATACAGCCGCGCCAGCAGCCCCGGATCGCCGTTCTCGCGGAGCGTCGCGTCGAGCTGCCGGATTTCCAGCGTGTCGGTCTGTGCGGTGGCGACGCGTTCGGCCGCGTGGGCCTGCGCGTCCTGCACGATCCGGTCGGCATCCTGCTGCGCATCCTGGCGCCGCTGTTCGGCAGCGGTGCGCGCTTGCGCGATGGTCCGCTCGGCGACCTGCAGCGACGTCAGCACCGCGTTGAACGCATCGGCGGCCGCGCCGGGAAACGCGGGCTGCACGTCGACGCGCGCGACTTCGACGCCGAGCCCCGCGTGCGCCGCATCGAGTGCGCGCAGGTGCCGCGCGATCGCATCGGCGAGATCGCCTCGCAACCGTTCGCGACGCGCGGCCATCTGCCGGTCAGCGGCCAGTTGCTCGGGCCGCGCGACCAGGATCGCGTCGAGATCGCGGGTCGCCGCCACCTCGACGGCCGACGCGGACACGATCCGTTCGAGCGCCGCGTCGAGACGGTCCCGC
Organism: Burkholderia sp. Ac-20384; assembly: GCF_017104605.1. Classification (NCBI taxonomy): domain Bacteria; kingdom Pseudomonadati; phylum Pseudomonadota; class Betaproteobacteria; order Burkholderiales; family Burkholderiaceae; genus Burkholderia; species Burkholderia sp. Ac-20384. The sequence goes on from NZ_JAAGPE010000191.1 coordinate 18,446, forward strand.
TGCCGCACGTACGCGTACGGATCGCTGACCCGGTAATACAGGACCGCGCTCAACGCGACCGCGCCGCCGTCGCCCGTCAGCACGTAGCCGGAACCGGCGAGCGCATCGGGTAGCCGCGCGACGCCCTGCGCGGACGGTGCAAGCGCCCGCGGATCGCGATCGAGCGAACGGATCCGCTGCTCGAGCACGCGCGCGGCGCCCGGCACAAGCAGGACCGATTCGAACGGTTGCGGCCACGCGATCACGAGCCCGGCGTCCTGGGTGCGCACGAGCGCGCCGAACCGCATCACGACCGCGCGGCTGTCCGCCGGAATCCGCCGGATGTTCGAGCCGGCCCACGCGCACGCAGCGAGCACCGCGAGCGCGGCGACGAACCAGAACG
>NZ_JAAGPE010000192.1:0-18770 GCF_017104605.1 Burkholderia sp. Ac-20384
GCTGCGGCAGCCTCGGCGGCCTTCTTCGCCGCTGCGGCCGCCTTCGCCTTCTTGCCGCCGCGGTCGCCGTCGATGTCGGCCAGCAGGTCGAGTTCCGAAGGCAGGTTGTCGGCCCCCGTCCAGCCCGCCAGGCGATCGCCCGAGAACGTCACGACGAGATCGCGCTGCTGGACGACTGCCGTCGAGCCGCGCTTGAAGTAGAAGAGGTAATCCCAGCGGTCGGCGTGGAACATGTCGGCCAGCAACGGGGTGCCGAGCAGCGCGCGCACCTGCTCGCGCGACATGCCGACCTGCAGCTGTGCGGCCTTCTCCTGCGACACGAAGTTGCCTTGCACGACGGTAATCCGGTAGGGGGTGATGCTCTGCGCGATGCGCTGCGTTACGCTGTCGTACGACGAACAACCAGCCAGCGCGGCAACGGCGGCGGCAGCGATGATGACACTCCGCATGCGGCTCCTCTGAAAGTGCGAAAGAGATTCTGGAATCATTTCCCTCACCGTGCAGGCCCGTGTGCAGGCCGCGCGTGTTTCTGGAACGGCGAAAAGCCGGTAACATTGAAGCCCTGCATTGTACTCTAGGGATGCCTAGCCATGACCAATCCGACGGATCTCAAGAATATCGGGCTAAAGGCCACCCTACCGCGCCTCAAGATTCTCGAGATCTTCCAGCAAAGCCCGGTGCGCCACCTGACGGCAGAAGACGTCTACCGGAACCTGCTCAACGAGCAGCTCGACATCGGGCTGGCCACCGTTTACCGCGTGCTGACGCAGTTCGAGCAGGCCGGCCTGCTCACCCGCAGCAACTTCGAATCCGGCAAGGCCGTGTTCGAACTGAACGAAGGCTCGCACCACGATCACCTCGTGTGCCTCGATTGCGGCCGTGTCGAGGAGTTCTTCGACGCCGAGATCGAAGGCCGCCAGCAGGCGATCGCGAAGGAGCGCGGCTTCCGGCTCCAGGAGCACTCGCTCGCGATGTACGGTTCCTGCACGACCGAGAACTGCCCGCACCGCAAGCACTGATTCGCGCGCTTCGCGCACGCAACACGGCCCGGCCGGCATCTCGCCGCCCGGGCCGTGATCTTTTCGGGATAGCGGCCGCACGCCGCCGTGTGAGTCGTGCGCCCCTGCTTTCGAAAACCCTTCGACCCGTCCGCCCCCGGCTGCCGTCAGGTAGCCGGAGTGGGCGTTGCAACTTGCGTCAGGCCGCGCAGGCCGGTTCGAACTCGAGCGCCCACGCGCGCTCGAGCGGGATCTCGTCGCAGTTCGGCTGCGTGCCGCCGCGATCGACGATCACGAAATCGCTGACCGCGTCGAGCGCGAGCAGCGGATGGTGCCAGACGCCCTTCGCATAGTTCACGCCCTGCCAGCCTTCCGAGAGGAACGCGCGCATCGCGTCGGGCCGGAATTCGCCGGCCGGCGCGACGACGATCGCGTAGCGCGACACGGCCGCGAGCGGGATGAACGCCTGGCTGCCGTGCGGATGGCGCTCCATCAGTGTGACCGCGACCGGCAGCGCACGCGGCTGCGCGCGGAACACGCTGACGAGCGGGCGGCCGCCGTCCGCGCACACGTCGATCGTCGCGAGATCGTGGAAGCGCTCGGTCGTGCCGCCGTTGATCGGAAAATGCCGCGCGCCTTCGAGCGCGATCACGTCGCCGAACGGCGCGAACGCTTCGCGCGTCAGGCGCTCGACGCGCAGGATGTGGGATTCGCTCATGCCATTGCCCTCCTTCAAGCCGGCTCGCCCCACAGACGCAGGCGCGACACGCCGCCGTCCGGGAAGATGTTGAAACGCACGTGCGTGACGGGGCCGAGCGCGGCGAGCTGGTCGAACGTGTGGACGTGGTCCATCTGCAGCTTCTGCTCGCCGAGCAGCTCGGCCCAGAACATCGCCTGCGTGACGAGCGAATCGTCGGTGCCGCCTGCGACCCGTGCAGCCTGCAGCGAGCAGCGGTCGGGGAAATTGCCCTTGAAGAACGCGGTATCGACCTCGACGCGCCGGATGATGCCCGGCCGCGCGAGCGCGACGATCGCCCAGTCGTTGCCGGGCTCGCGGCGGCGCCGCGTTTCCCAGCCGTCGCCCATGTTCACGCCGCGCCCCGGCATCAGCATCTGCGATGCCGGGCCGAAGTGCTGGTTGTTCGCGGCCACGAGGTAGCCGCCATTCTCGGTTGCCGCGAGATCGACGAGCTCGCCGGCCGGCACCTGGCGCCAGTCCCGCTGCGGCTGGCCGTACACGCGCAGCCGCGCGAGCCCGCCGTCCGGGTACAGGTTCACGCGCAGGTGCGTATAGGGCTGCGCATCGTCGACGCTCACGTAGTGATGCGAATTGCCCTGCAGCGTCGTGGCCGGGACGATCGGGCGCCATTGCGCGTCGTCGGGCGGCATGTCGCCTTCGGCGACGCACGCGTCGATCGACGCGGCCGGCGGGAAGTTGCCGGTGAAATGGCTCGTATCGAGGTCGACACCGTAGATCACGCCCGGCCGCGCGAGCCGCACCACGCAGAAGTCGTGGCCGGTCGTGCGCTTGCGGCGCGTTTCCCAGCCGTCCATCCACTTGCCGTGGTCGTCGTACTTGCCGGGAATGAACACGGCCGGCTCGGGATTCAGCATGCGCTCCTTCGGCGCGAAGAATTCGTCGCTGGCAAAGAGCGCCTGCGCCCCGAGGCGCGGGTCGGCGAGGTTCATGTAGCGCCGCGTGAAGGCCGGCGCGTTCGGATCGAGGATGGGGGCTGCCATGTCGTCTCCTGAGGTTCGATGACGTGCCGGCACTTCGAGGCGCCGGCCACATGAATTCGGTTGCGCGGGACGACCAGGGGAAGCCGCCCCGCGCGGGGGGGCGCTCAGAGCGCGTGAGCCTGGTCGCCGGCGACCGGCGCCGCGCGGTCTTCCTCTTCGGCCGGCACGTAGCGCAGCTCGCGGTTCAGCACGCGTTTCGCGCGGGCACGATCGATGTCGTTCTCCCACACCGCGACGACCACCGTCGCGACGCAATTGCCGATCAGGTTGGTCAGCGCGCGGGCGATGCCGACGAACCAGTCGACCGGCAGGATCAGCACGAGGCCGAGCACCGGAATCGCGGGGATCGCCGACAGCGTCGCCGCGAGGATCACGATCGCCGAGCCCGGGATCCCGTGCGCGCCCTTCGACGTGACGAGCGACACGAGCAGCACGACGATCAGGTCATGCGTCGACAGCGGCGTGTTGGTGGCCTGCGCGATGAACAGCACGGCGAGCGTCAGGTAGATCGAGAAGCCGTCGAGGTTGAACGAATAGCCGGTCGGGATCACGAGGCCGACCGTCGAATCCTTCACGCCCATGTATTCGAGCTTGCGCATCACCTGCGGCAGCACCGCGTCCGACGACGCCGTGCCGAGCACGATCGACAGTTCCTCGCGCAGGTAGCGGATCAGCTTGAACACCGAGAAGCCCGCGAGCCGCATCACCGTGCCGAGCACGACCGTGACGAACACGAAGCAGCTCAGGTAGAACACCGCGACGAGGTAACCGAGCTGCTTGAGCGACGCAACGCCGTACTTGCCGGTCGTGAACGCGATCGCGCCGAGCACGCCGAGCGGGGCGAGCTTGATGATGAAGCCGATGATCCGGAAGAACACGTGCGACAGTTCCTCGATCAGCGAGTTGACGCGCTGCGCCTTGTCGCCGAGCAGCGACAGCGCGGAGCCGAACAGCACCGCGAACACGAGGATCTGCAGGATGTCGCCCTTCGCGAACGCGTCGATCGCGGTCTCGGGGATGATCTTCATCAGGTAGCCGGCCGTGTCCTTCAGGCTTTCGGCGTTCTTCGCGTACGACGCGAGCGACGACGCGTCGAGCGAGCGCAGGTCGATGTTCATCCCGACGCCCGGCCGCGTGAGCCACGCGAGGATGAGGCCGATGCCGAGCGCGAGCGTCGTCATGATCTCGAAGTAGATGACGGCCTTCAGGCCGACCCGGCCGACCTTCTTCAGGTCGCCCGCGTTGGCCATCCCGCTGACCACGACGCAGAACACGATCGGCCCGATCACCATCTTGATGAGCTTCAGGAAGCCGTCGCCGAGCGGTCGCAACGACTCGGCGAAATGCGGGAAGAACGCGCCGAGCGCGATCCCTAGAATCAATGCGACGACTACTCGGCCAAACAGCGAATTGAGGAATTTCGACACGGCGCTCTCCCGATCCAACGGTTGCAGTTTCGTCTGTTCATACTGGTAAGACCAGTGATGTTATGGTGGATAGTAGGAAGCCGATATAGTGGAGTCAAGGACGGACGAAATAGGGATTTCCCGCCCCTGCCCGCCTGGTTTCGATGCACCGGACAGGGGCAGATCGTGGCTTTCCCGTAGGCCGGTCATGCACCGCCTGCGTGCGGATTACAATGCCGGTCAGACCGGCCAAAGTTCACATCATGAAAAACGTTCCGCATACCGTGACCGACGCCGCCATCGCGACGATCCGCGACCGGATCGAGGCAGGCGTTTATCCGGTCGGCAGCCTGCTGCCGGCCCAGCGCCAGCTCTCCGAGGAGCTGGAGATCAGCCGCGCGTCGCTGCGCGAGGCGCTCTCGACGCTCGAGGCGCTCGGGATGCTGCGCATCCGCGCCGGCAAGGGCGTATACGTCGAAAGCGCGCAGGCCACGGCCGCGCACGCATGGCGGTTCGCCGAGCAGTCGTCGCCGCCCGACACGTACCAGATGCGCTATGCGCTCGAAGGGTTCGCCGCGCGGATGGCCGCGCACGTCGTCAGTGACGACGACATCGCGTGGTTCGAGGACAACCTCGCCGACCTGCATGTCGCGCTCACCGAAAGCGCGCTCGACGCGGCGTCGCAGCTCGACTTCGACTTCCACATGCGGATCATCCATCTCGCCGGCAACGCGGCGATCGAATCGGTGCTGCGCAGCAGCTCGGACATCATGAAGGAAAGCCAGCGCATGCCGTTCTACCGGCGCGAGCTGCTGCTGTCGACGTGGCAGGAGCACCGCGCGATCGTCGACGCGCTGATCGCGCGCGATGCGGCGGCGGCAGGCACCGCGATCGAAACGCACATCGCGAACGCCGCGCAGCGCGCGGGTATCTTCTTCCCGACGCCGCGCGCATAACGCGGCGGGCGGTCCGGCGGTCGAGCGGCCCGCCGCGCGCACCGCCCGGTCGTACCAGTCAACCTCCCGACGGATCGCGATACGCGAGCGCACGCTCGATGAACGCGCGCGCCGCGACGCTGCGGTACGCGCCCTTGCGCGTCAGCAGGGCAGCCGTGCGCGCCGGCAGCGGCGGATCGATCTCCAGCGCGCACAGGTCGGCGCTCTCGCGCGCGACCGCGTCGGGCAGCACCGTCGCGAGCCGGCCGCACCGCACGAGCTCCAGCACCGCGCTGATGGTATTCGTCTCGATCGCGATCTTCGGCTGCGCGCCGTGCTCGATGAAATACCGGTCGATGCTCTCGCGTGTCGCGAACGCGCGGCTCAGCAGCACCAGCGGCTCGCCGCCGAGCTCGGCCGGCGTCAGTGCGCGGCGGCGCCGCGCGAGACGGTGTGTACGGCCCGTCACGAGCGCGAGCGGCTCGTCCCACAGCGGCAGCGCGTCGATGTCCGGCGCGCGCGGCGGCATGAACGCGAAGCCCGCGTCGAGCCGGTCGTCGGCCAGCAACGCCTCGATGCGTTCCTGCGGCATCGCGTCGATCGACAGCGCGACATTCGGATAGTCGGCATGGAACGCGTCGATCAGCGAGCCGCTCAGGTAGGCCGCGAAGGTCGGCATCATCGCGAGCCGCAACGACCCGCTGCCGAGATCGGCGACGTCATGCAGCGCGCGCTGCCCCGTATCGAGCTCGTGCAGCGCGGCGCGCGCATGGCGCGCATAGACTTCGCCGAACTCGGTGAGATGCACCGTGCGGCCCGAGCGGTCGAACAACTGCACGCCGAGCGATTCCTCGAGCTGGCGCACCTGCTGCGACAGCGTCGGCTGCGAGACGTGCAGCGCGTCGGCCGCGCGCGTGAAACTGCGCTGCTCGGCGACGGCCAGGAAATAGCGGATGTGGCGCAGTAGCATGGCGGCCAATGTATTGGTTTTACCAATGAAGCGCATAACGATCCAGTCTTGGACGCTATGGTTCGATTCCCGCATCATACGCACATCCGTTCCCGTGCATCGCCGCTGTCATCGCACCGGAACGGCTCGCCCGGGCCCGCCCTGCCTCCGCCCGCCGCACGACGATCCGCCGCCCGCCCGATCCGGGCCCGGCCGCGATCCGCCCGGCGCGCATCGGCTCACCGCCGATCCGCTGACGCCGGCCCCGATTTCCGTCACCCCGCGCATCCGACGGCCCCGTGCCGCCGGCCGGCGCCGCTGTTTTTCGCGACCATGGAACCGCATCACGACACCCATCCCCCCCTCACCCGCGGCATGACGCTGCTGTTCGCCTGCGCGTGCGGCATCGTCATCGGCAACATCTACTACGCGCAGCCGCTGCTCGCCGCGATCGCGCGCAGCTTCGGGCGCGCGCCGACCGAGCTCGGCTATCTCGTCACGCTGACGCAGCTCGGCTACGCGGCAAGCCTGCTGCTGATCGTCCCGCTCGGCGACGCGGTCAACCGTCATACGCTGATCGTGCGGCTGTTGATGCTCAACGTCGTCGCGCTGGTCGCGGTCACGTTCAGCACGAACTTCACGATGTTCGTCGTCGCGAACGTCGCGGTCGGCTTCGTCACCTGTTCGACGCAGCTGCTCGTGCCGTTCGCCGCGTCGCTCGCCGACGCACGCTCGCGCGGCCGCGCAGTGGGCACCGTGATGAGCGGGCTGCTGCTCGGCATCCTGCTCGCGCGCGTCGCGGCCGGCGCGATCGCCGACGGGTTCGGCTGGCGCGCGGTGTACGGCATCGCCGCGGTGATGGTGGCGGTGCTGACCGTCGTGCTCGCCGTGAAGCTGCCGAAGGATCGCCGCGATGCGCGCCTCGACTATGCGGCGCTGATGAAGTCGCTCGTCGCGCTGGTGCGCGCGCAACCGCTGATCGCGCTGCGCTCGACCTACGGCGCGCTCGTGTTCGCGTGCTTCAGCCTGCTGTGGACGGGCCTCACGTTCCTGCTGAGCCAGCCGCCGTACAGCTATTCCGAAGGGCAGATCGGCCTGTTCGGCGTCGTCGGCGCGGTGGGCGCGCTCGCGGCGACGTCGGCCGGCCGGCTCGTCGATCGCGGGCACGGCAATGCGGCAACGGGGTTGTTCGCGGCGGCCGTGCTCGCGTCGTTCGCGCTGATCGCGACCGGCGCGCACTCGCTCGCCGCGCTGATCGCGGGCATCCTGCTGCTCGACGTCGGCGTGCAGGGCATGCACATCTCGAACCAGAGCGTGATCTATGCGCTGGCCGGCAATGCGCGCAGCCGCGTGACGACGATCTACCTGACGAGCTACTTCATCGGCGGGGCGTTCGGGTCATTCGCGGCGAGCGTCGCGTACGGCATCGACGGCTGGCGCGGCGTGTGCGTTGCGGGCGCGGCGCTGTCGGGTGTGCTGATCGTGCTGTGGCTCGCATCGCAGCGCGTCGGCGTGCGGCAGGTTACGCAGTAATGCGCCGGTAGTCCGTTTTCGCAGTACGACGCAAAAAGGCACGCCGCGCGAACCGCGGGCGTGCCTTTTTTCATGACGCGGATACCGTCGTGCGTCAGCGCCTCACGATCAGGCAGCCTCGTCAGCGAAATCGATCAGCACCTTCATCGCGCGCTGCCGGTCGCCGGCCAGTTCGAACGCGAGGTTCGCATCGCGCATCGGGAACACGCGCGTGACGGCCGGGCGCAGGTCGACGCGCCCCGCATTGATCAGCTGCACCGCGAGCGCGAATTCCGCATGAAAACGGAACGATCCGCAGATCGACAGCTCCTTCGCAACCACGACGTTCTGCGGCAGGCTGACATCGCCGCCGAGCCCGAGCTGCACGACGACGCCGCGCGGACGCATCACGTCCAGCCCGTCGCGCAGCGCGCGCGCATTGCCCGAGCACTCGATCATCACGTCGAACGTGCCCTTGTCGGCAGCGTAACGCTCGACCCAGCCGGCATCGGTCGCCGCATTGATCGTGCGGTCGGCGCCGAGCGCGCTCGCCACTTCGAGCGGTGCCTCGACCACGTCGGTCGCGACGATCTCCGCCGCGCCGTGCACGCGCGCCGCCGCAACCGCCAGCACGCCGATCGGCCCGCAGCCCGACACGAGCACGCGCTTGCCGATCAGCGGGCCCGCGCGCGACACCGCGTGCAGCCCGACCGCGAACGGTTCGGCGAGCGCCGCGAGCGACAGCGGCACGTGATCGGCAACCTTCACGCACTGCACCGCGTCGCACACGAGCGCATTGCGGAACGCGCCCTGCACGTGCGGCATCCGCATCGCGCTGCCGTAGAAGCGCATGTCGAGACACTGGTTCGGCAGCCCTTCGAGGCAGTAGCGGCATGCGCCGCACGGCCGGCTCGGATTGACCGCGACGCGATCGCCGACCTTCACCGACGTCACGTCCGGCGCCACTTCCGCGACCGTGCCGGCCACCTCGTGGCCGAGCACCATCGGCTGCTGCAGCCGGATCGCACCGAAACCGCCGTGCCGGAAGTAATGGAGATCGGAGCCGCAGATGCCGCCCATCGCGACATCGACACGCACCTGGCCCGGGCCGATCTCGCCCGCGTCCTGCTCTTCCACCCGCAGGTCGTTCGGCCCGTGGATCACGACACACATGCAACGCATACGCATGACAGCCTCCTCAGACGACCGGCGTGACCAGCGGCGCACCGGCGAAGTGCGCGGCAAGGTTGTCGCGCACGAGCCAGCCCATCGCCTGGCGCGTCTCGATCGTACCGCTCGCATGGTGCGGCTGCAGCAGCACGTTCGGCAACGCGAGGAAACGCGGGTCGATGCGCGGTTCGTTCCAGAACACGTCGAGCGCCGCGCCGGCGATCGCGTTGCGCTCGAGCGCGTCGAGCAAAGCCGGTTCGTCGACGGTCGTGCCGCGCGACACGTTCACCAGATAGCCTTGCGGCCCGAGCGCGTCGAGCACCGCGGCGTCGACGAGGTGGCGCGTCGTCGGCCCGCCCGCGAGCGTGACGATCAGCAGGTCGCACCAGCTGGCCAGCTCGGCGAGGTCGCCGAAGAAGCGGTGCGGGCTGTCCGTGCGCGGTGCGACGTCGAAGCAGCCGAGCTCGACGTCGAAGCCCGACAGCCGGCGCGCAATCGTCGTGCCGATCCGGCCGAAGCCGACCACGCCGACGCGCTTGCCGTAAAGCCGTGTGACGAGCGGCATGTCGCCGTCGGACCATGCGCCGGAACGCACGTACGCGTCGCCGGCGCCGATGCGACGCATCATCGCGAGCGCGAGCCCGACGCCGAGGTCGGCGACGTCGCCGGTCAGCACGTCGGGCGTGTTCGTCACGCGGATGCCGCGTTCACGTGCGGCGGCGAGATCGATCGCGTCGGTACCGACGCCGTAGCAGGAGATGATCTCGAGCTTCGGCAGCGCGGCGATCAGCTCGGCATTCGCGCCGAGATCGCCGCGCGTCGCGATCGCGCGCACGCCGGCGCCGTGTTCGGCGAGGAACGCCGCGCGGTCGGTGGCTTCCCACAGCCGGTGAACGTTGTAGCCGGCCAGCCATGCGTCGTCCCACGGCTGGTAAGGGCCCGTCATCAGCAGTTCGGGCCGCTGGGTCGATTCGTGCGCCATCTGCGCTTGCTCCTGTCGAGATAAGTTGAATGCGAAAGCGTGCCGGGCCGCGTCAGCCGCCCGGCCCGTTCATGCGTGCCGCGCGAGCGCATCGGCGTCCGGGGCCGGTGCCGCCTGCGCCGCGTCGAGCGGATCGTCGAGATCGCGGTTCAGCGTTTCCGGCATCCTCGACGTCGTGAACAGCGTGATCAGCGTCAGCAGCACCAGGTACGCGGCAATCGGCACCCACGCGCGCACGCCGGCCGTATGGTCGCCGCCGTGCATGGCGATCACGGTCGCGATGATCGTCGCGCCGGCGAGCGGCGCGATCCCGCCCGCCAGCACCGCCGACACTTCTCGCGAGAACGACACGCCCATGTAGCGATGGCGCGCGCCGAACAGTTCGGGCAGCAGCGCGGCCTGCGCGCCGAGCATCCCCCAGTTCGCGAAGCCCTGCGCGACCGAGATCGCGATGACGCTCGCGACCACGTTGCCGTGACTGAAGATCCACCACACCGGGAAGGCGAGCGCGAGTTGCAGCCACGCGAACGTGCGATACACGCGCACGCGGCCGTAACGGTCGCTCAGCCAGCCGGCCAGCGGCACCGTGCATGCGCCGACGGTCGCCGCGCACACCAGCGCGAGCGCACCGATCGGCCCCTTCATCCCGATCACGCCGGCGAGATAGCTGACCGCGAGCGCCTGGTAAATCGACGAGCCGCCGTTCTCGGCCATCCGCAGGCCGATGCCGATCAGCAGCGTGCGCTTCGAATGCTGCACGGCGCTCTTCAGCGGATTGGCCAGGACCTGCGCACGCTTCTCGAGCCGCACGAAGGTCGGCGACTCGTGCAGCCGCACGCGCATGTAGATCCCGACCGCGACGATCACCGCGCTGAACAGGAACGGCACGCGCCAGCCCCAGCCGTCGGTCACGCGGTCGATGTTCGCGAGCAGCAGGAAATAGACGGCCGCCGCGAGCACCGTGCCGAGCTGGATACCGAGAAACGGCAGCGACGCATAGAAGCCGCGCTTGCCCGGCGGCGCGTATTCGGTCATCAGCACCGCGGCGCCGGCCTGCTCCGCGCCGGCACCGAGGCCCTGCAGGATGCGCAGCAGGATCAGCAGCGCGGGCGCCCAGTAACCGGCCGTCGCGAAGGTCGGCAACACGCCGATCAGCGTGCTCGCGATGCCCATCAGCAGCACCGTCGCGGTCAGCACGAACTTGCGGCCGATCCGGTCGCCGAGTATGCCGAACACGACGCCGCCGAGCGGGCGCACCGCGAAGCCGACGAAGTAGGTGCCGAAGCTCGCGATCAGCCGCATCTCGGCGGTCTGTGCGGGAAAGAACAGCGGCCCGAACACCAGCGCCGACGCGAGCGTGTACAACGCGAAATCGTAGTATTCGAGCGCGCTGCCGAGCGAGCAGGTCCATGCCGCACGGTTGAGCTGCTTCGTGTCGACGCCGCGGCGCTCGCCGGTCTCGCCCGGCGCACCGGACCCTGCATCGTGCCGCGCGGGCGGCGGGGAAATGCGATCCATCGTTGTCTCCTGTCTCCTGCCTTCCGTTCCGGAACCCGGCTACGCGTCGCGCGACCGGGACATCGGCCCGCTCATCACGGCGGGCTCTTCTGGGAATTCGGATGCCGGCCGCAGCCGGCGCAACGGCGCTGCGCACACGGCGCAAGCGCCGCCGCTTAAACGGCGCTGGTCAGCCCGCCGTCGACGAACAGCGTCTGGCCGTTCACGAAATCGGACGCGGCCGACGCGAGGAAGATCGCCGCGCCGCACAGCTCGTCGACGCGCCCCCAGCGGCCGGCCGGCGTGCGCTTGCACAGCCAGTCCGAGAACGCTGCGTCGTCGACCAGCGCGCGGTTGAGTTCGGTTTCGAAATAGCCTGGCGCGAGGCCGTTCGCCTGGATGCCGTGGCGTGCCCAGTCGGCGCACATCCCTTTCGTCAGCATCCGCACCGCGCCCTTGGTCGCCGCGTACGGCGCGATCGTCGGCCGCGCGAGCTCGCTCTGCACCGAGCAGATGTTGATGATCTTGCCGCGGCCGCGCGCGATCATGTGCCGCGCGACGGCCTGCGCGACGTTGAACACGCCGTCGAGGTTCACGCGCATCAGCGCGTGCCAGTCGTCGGGTTCGAACGCGTCGAGCGGTGCGCGGCGCTGGATGCCCGCGTTGTTCACGAGGATGTCGATCGCACCGACGCGCGCCTCGAAATCGTCGATCGCCGCGCGCACCTGCGCGTGCTCGGCGACGTCGAATATCGCGTAGTCGGCCGTGAAGCCTTCCTCGCGCAGATGCCGCACGAGCGTCGCGGCCTTCTCCTCATTGCGATCGTTGATGACGATCGCCGCCCCCGCTTCGGCCAGCCCACGGGCGAGCGTCAGCCCGATTCCGCGTCCGGAACCGGTAATCAGTGCGCGGCGGCCGTCGAGGCGGAACCGTTCAAGCGCGTTGGTCATGCGTGTCTCCTCGTGCCAGTCGAGCCGGCGGCCCATCGCGGCCGGTCTCGCGTTGACGGTATCTTCGGTCGCCGGCCGGGCGCTGCGCCAATGGTCTTTTTTGATCCGGTTATCATGAAACCTGATCACCGCCCTCTCCTGCCCGCCGCCCATGGAACTCAAGCAATTGCGCGCCTTCGTCACGCTCGCGGAAGAGCTGCATTTCGGGCGCGCCGCGCAGCGCCTGTTCATCGTGCAGCCCGCGCTGAGCATGCAGATCAAGGCGCTCGAGGAAGAGCTCGGCGCGCGCCTGTTCGAGCGCGACCGGCACAAGGTCGAACTGAGCGATACGGGGCGCGTGTTCCTGCCCGAGGCACGCACCACGCTGCAGCAGGCCGCGCGCGCGGAACAGATGGCGCGGCTGTCGAGCCGCGGCGAGATCGGTACGCTGCGGATCGCGTTCGTGTCGTCGGTACTGCCCGTGCTGCTGCCGGCCGTGCTGCGCACGATGCGCGAGCGCTATCCGCTGATCACGCTCGAACTGAAGGACCTGCCGACGCCCGACCAGATCGCCGCGCTGCGCGACCGGCGGATCGATTTCGGGATGATCCGGCTGCCGGCCGCGTATGCGGGCATCGACACGCGCGTGGTGCTCGAAGAAGGTTTCGTCGTCGCGCTGCCGCTCGACCATCCGCTCGCCGCGCACGATGCGATCTCGCCGGCCGCGCTGCGCGGCCAGCCCGCGTTCGTGCTCGCGCGCCGCTACGCGCCGGGCTTTCACGACGACATGCTGCTCGCGCTGAGCCGCGCGGGCACGACGCTCGAGATCGCGCAGGAGTTCGGGGAGTTCACGACGATGCTCGCGCTCGTCGCGGCGGGGATGGGCATCGGGCTGATTCCGGCGGAAGCCGCCAGCGCGCTGCCGCCGAACGTGCTCGCGCGGCCGCTCGATCTGGCCGGCCACCGAACGGGCATCGGCCTCGCCTGGACCGACCTCGACAGCCCGCTAAAGCGCGCGTTCGTCGCCGCGCTCGAGCAGGTGACGGCAGCATCGAGCAACAACGGCGGGCAATAACGGCAGGCAATAAAAAAGCCCGGCCGGAAAACCGGGCCGGGCTCGTTCGCTACGCCAGCCGCCTTGCGGCGGCCGCGCAACGTGCGGGATTACTTCGCGTTCGCGAATGCGACAGCCGTATCCAGCATGCGGTTCGAGAAACCCCACTCGTTGTCGTACCAGCTCGACACCTTCACGAGGCGGCCCGACACCTTGGTCAGCGTCGAGTCGAACGTCGACGAAGCCGGGTTGTGGTTGAAGTCGATCGACACCAGCGGTGCGGTGTTGTAGCCGAGGATACCCTTCAGCGCGCCTTCCGATGCTTCCTTCATGATCGCGTTGACTTCCTCGACCGTCGTGTCGCGCTTCGCGATGAACGACAGGTCGACGATCGACACGTTGATCGTCGGGACGCGAATTGCGTAGCCGTCGAGCTTGCCGTTCAGTTCCGGCAGCACCAGGCCGACCGCCGAAGCAGCACCCGTCTTGGCCGGGATCTGGCTGTGCGTGGCCGAACGCGCGCGGCGCAGGTCTTCGTGATAGACGTCCGTCAGCACCTGGTCGTTGGTGTAAGCGTGGATCGTCGTCATCAGGCCCGTTTCGAGGCCGATCTTGTCGTGCAGCGGCTTGACGAGCGGCGCGAGGCAGTTCGTCGTGCACGATGCATTCGAGATCACGGTGTGCTCGGCCTTCAGCACGTCGTGGTTCACGCCGTAGACGATCGTGGCGTCGACGTCCTTGCCGCCCGGCGCCGAGATGATCACCTTCTTCGCGCCGCCCTTCAGGTGCGCGCTCGCCTTTTCCTTGGTCGTGAAGAAGCCCGTGCACTCCATCACGATGTCGACACCAAGCTCGCCCCACGGCAGTTCGGCCGGGTTGCGGTTGGCCAGCACGCGGATCCGGTCGCCGTTGACGATGAGGTAATCGCCGTCGACCGACACTTCGCCCGGGAACTTGCCGTGCGCGGTGTCGTACTGGGTCAGGTGCGCGTTGGTCTTCGCATCGCCCAGATCGTTGATCGCGACGATCTCGATGTCGTGCTTTTTGCCGTTCTCGTAGAACGCGCGCAGCGTGTTGCGGCCGATGCGGCCGTAGCCGTTGATTGCGACGCGAATCGTCATGGTCTATCTCCTGATGGCTGAAAAAAATTCGTTTCGTGCAGCTTCACGGTGCGACGCGCGCGAGGGGGGCGCGCGTCGCATCTGTCTCTTTAGGCCAGCACGGCCTTGGCGGTCTCGACGACGTGCTCGACGGTGAAGCCGAAGTACTTGAACAGCACGCCGGCCGGCGCCGATTCACCGAACGTGTCGATCCCGACGACGCCGCCTTCGAGGCCGACGTACTTGTGCCAGAAGGCGGTCACGCCCGCTTCGATCGCGACGCGGCGCACGCCGTGCGGCAGCACGCGTTCGCGGTATTCGGCGTCCTGGCGGTCGAACACGTTGGTCGACGGCATCGACACGACGCGTGCCGCGATACCTTGCTGCGCGAGCGGCTCGATGGCCTTCATCGCGAGTTCGACTTCCGAGCCCGTCGCGATCAGGATGATCTTGCGCGCGACGATCTCTTCATCCCAGTCCTTCAGCACGTAACCGCCCTTCTCGATGTTCGCGATCTGCGCATCGGTACGCGGGTTGAACGCGAGGTTCTGGCGGCTGAAGATCAGGCTCGACGGACGGTCGGCGGCGATCGCGTGGGTCCATGCGACGGCCGTCTCGACCGTGTCGGCCGGGCGCCACACGTCGTGGTTCGGGATCAGGCGCAGGCTCGACACGTGCTCGATCGACTGGTGCGTCGGGCCGTCTTCGCCGAGGCCGATCGAATCGTGCGTGAACACGAAGATCGACGGCACCTTCATCAGCGCGGCGACGCGCAGCGCGTTGCGGCTGTAGTCGGAGAACGTCAGGAACGTGCCGCCGAACGGCTTGTGGCCGCCATGCAGCGCGAGGCCGTTGATCGCGGCGCTCATGCCGAATTCGCGCACGCCGTAGTTGATGTGGTTGCCCAGCTGGACGCCCGGGCCTTCCGGATTCGCACGGACGGCCTTCGACGCCTTCCAGTTGGTCAGGTTCGAGCCGGTCAGGTCGGCCGAGCCGCCGAGCAGCTCGGGCAGCGCGGCAGCCAGGCCTTCGATCGCCTGCTGCGACGCCTTGCGGGTCGCCACCGTCTCGCCGCGCTCGTTCGCGCCGGCGATGATCGCCGCAGCCTTTTCGGCCCAGTCGGCCGGCAGCTGGTTGGCCATCCGGCGCTCGAATTCAGCGGCTTCTGCCGGGAACTTGGCGCGATAAGCAGCGAACGTCGCATCCCATTCGGTTTCCGCGCGCTTGCCGGCTTCCTTCGCGTCCCATGCCGCATAGACTTCCTGCGGAATCACGAACGGTGCCCACGTCCAGCCGAGCGCTTCGCGCGTCTTCGCGATTTCTTCCGCGCCGAGCGCCGCACCGTGCACGTCGTGGCCGCCGGCCTTGGTCGCCGCGCCCTGGCCAATCACCGTCTTGCAGCAGATCAGCGTCGGCTTGTCCGACAGCTTCGCCTTTGCGATGGCTGCGTCGACCGCGTCGACGTCATGGCCGTTCACGTGCGGGATCACGTTCCAGCCGTAGGCTTCGAAACGCTTCGGGGTGTCGTCGTGGAACCAGTTCACGACGTCGCCGTCGATCGAGATGCCGTTGTCGTCGTACAGCGCGATCAGCTTGTTCAGCTTCAGCGTGCCGGCGAGCGAGCAGGCTTCGTGCGAGATGCCTTCCATCAGGCAGCCGTCGCCGAGGAACACGTACGTGTGGTGATCGACGATCTTCGCGCCGTCACGGTTGAACTCGTCGGCCATCAGCGCTTCGCCGAGCGCCATGCCGACCGCGTTCGCGAGACCCTGGCCGAGCGGGCCGGTGGTCGTCTCGACGCCCGGCGTGATGCCGTATTCCGGGTGGCCCGGCGTCTTCGAGTGCAGCTGGCGGAAGTTCTGCAGCTCTTCCATCGGCAGGTCGTAGCCGGTCAGGTGCAGCAGCGAATACAGCAGCATCGAGCCATGGCCGTTCGACAGCACGAAACGGTCGCGGTCCGCCCAGTGCGGATTCGTCGGGTTGTGCTTCAGATGGCGCGACCAGAGCGCGACGCCGATTTCGGCCATGCCCATCGGCATGCCGGGGTGGCCGGAGTTCGCTTGCTGGACGGCGTCCATTGCGAGCGCACGGATCGCGTTGGCCATCAGGGTGGTGGAGGCGGGAGACGAAGTCGTCATGTCGAGTCCGGAGAACGAGTCGAGGAAACGGGGGCACGGCGGCATCCGGAAGCTCGAGCGTCAATCGTTCCCGGCGCGCGGTGCGGCGCCTGACGGACGCGAAGCGGACGGAGCCTACGGACGGGGCTGCAAAGCTCGTCATTTTAACAGATGGGCTGACATTTCCCTTGTCCATCCACAGTGTTCCGGCACGGTTTTCCGTCAAACCGCCCGCCTCCTATAATTCAGACGTCGGAACTGCCAGCCCTGAGCGGCCCGCCCGTGAGCACAACTCTTCTCTTTCACCCAACGCCCGATGCCGCGTACGGCTTCCCGAACGCGCGGCGGCTCGCGCGCGTCGCGTCCCCGCACCAGCAGATCGAAGTCTGGGAGACCCCGCAGCTCGGCCGCCTGTTTACGCTGGACGGCCGGCCGATGACGTCGGTTGGCGACGAGTACGTCTATCACGAGTGCATGACGCACCCGGCCGCGCTCGCGCATCCGGCGCCGCGCCGGGCGCTCGTGCTCGGCGGCGGCGACGGCGGCGCGGCGCGCCAGCTGCTCAAGCATGCGTGCATCGAGCGGATCGTGATCGCCGAACTCGACGACGAGGTGGTCGGGATGGCACGCCGTTATCTCGACGACGTGCACCAGGGTGCGCTCGACGACCCGCGTGTCGAGGTCGTGATCGGCGACGCCACGCATTTCGTCGAGTCGACCGTCGAGCACTTCGATCTGGTCGTGTTCGACCTCACGCCGCCCGATTCGCCGGCGGCCGGCCTCTATACGCGCGCGTTCTACGCGCGGCTCAAGCGGATCCTGACACCGTGCGGCGCGATCTCGATGCACCTCGGCTCGCCGGTGTTCCACGCGGCGCGCATCGCCGCGCTGCTCGACGACCTGCGCGCCTGCTTCGCGGTCGTCGACCCGTTGTCCGCGCACGTGCCGCTCTACGGCTCGCAGTGGCTGATGGCGATCGCGAGCGACACGCTCGACGCGGCCGCGCTGTTCGCACACGACATCGACGAACGGCTCGCGGCCCGCCGCGTCCAGGGCTTGCGCTACTACGACGCGCGGCTGCATGCGTCCCTCTTTGCCCTGCCGTGCGCGCTGCGCGATACACTGGGCGTTCGCCGCTGAACGTCCGCACGGCCGCCTCGCTTCCGTTTTTCCATCGCGTCCCGGCAGGATTCGCGATGCATGGCACCGGGGCGGAACGCCCCGGACGCCGCGCCGCCCCCCCTGAACGAACGCCGAAGCATGGAATCAGAGCACGTGCCCAAGCGCCCCCACAGGAGATTTTCATGACCGATCCACGTCCGGCCAACGTGCCTTGGTTGACGCCCTACCTGGCCGTACGCAACGCGCGCGCGGCCATCGATTTCTTCAAGGCCGCATTCGGCTTCGAGCTGCGCGACG
This sequence comes from Burkholderia sp. Ac-20384, assembly GCF_017104605.1. Taxonomy (NCBI): domain Bacteria; kingdom Pseudomonadati; phylum Pseudomonadota; class Betaproteobacteria; order Burkholderiales; family Burkholderiaceae; genus Burkholderia; species Burkholderia sp. Ac-20384. Next base: position 17,809 of record NZ_JAAGPE010000192.1, read on the forward strand.
TGCATGACGAAGACGGCGCGATCATGCACGTCGAGATGGCCTACCGCGGCCAGCTGATCGTGATGTTCGCGCCCGAAGGTGCATTCGGCTCGACCGCGCTCACGCCGAAGAGCGCGAACGCCACCGCGCCGCAATCGTTCTACCTGTATGTCGACGACGTCGACGCCACCTGGCAGCGCGCGCTCGACGCGGGCGCGAAGTCGCTGAGCGCGCCGCAGGATCAGTTCTGGGGCGACCGGTTCGCGCAGATCGAGGATCTCGACGGCTACCGATGGGCGCTCGGGCGCCGCCTCGACGCATGACCCCAACCGTTACACGCATGAACGAAGCCACCACCACCGCGGCCGTGCCGCGCTTTTTCGTCGACGCGGCACTGCGCGCCGACGCCACGCTCGCGTTGCCGGCCGATGTCGCGCGCCACGCACAGGTGCTGCGCCTGCAGCCCGGCGACGTGCTCGCGCTGTTCGACGGCACCGGCGGCCAGTACCGCGCGCGGCTCGTCGAAATCGACAAGCGCAGCGCGCTCGCGCAGATCGACACGTTCGAACCGGCCGAAGCCGAGCCGCCCTATCGCGTGACGCTCGCGCAAGGCATCGCCGGCGGCGACAAGATGGACTGGGTGATCGAGAAGGCCGTCGAGCTCGGCGTGGCGGCGGTCGTACCGCTGTCGACCGCGCGCGGCGTCGTGAAGCTGTCCGGCGAGCGGGCGGACAAGCGCGTCGCGCACTGGCGCGGCGTCGTGCGCGCGTCGTGCGAACAATGCGGACGCAACCGCGTGCCCGACGTCGCACCGGTCGCCGGCTTCAACGCGTGGCTCGATACGCTGCCGGCCGCACCGGCCGACGGCGAGCTGCGGCTGCTGCTGTCGCCGCGCGCGAGCATCCCGTTCACGTCGCTGCCCGACGCGCCGCCCGCGGCGACCGTCACGCTGCTGATCGGGCCGGAAGGCGGGCTGTCACCCG